>QKAI01000345.1 GCA_003246505.1 Spirochaetaceae bacterium
AGGCCATCGTCGGGGAAACCACGGAAAAGGCCGTGCGCTATACCCTGATCCTCTCCCTCGCGGCTCTGGTCATCAGCCTGGTCCTGGCCCTGGTCATCACCCGGCGGATCACCGGCCCCATCCTGAGGAGCATGGCCTACGCCCAGTCCCTCTCGGAGGGGGATTTTTCCGTCACCCTGGGGCTGGATCAGGCCGACGAGGTGGGCACCCTCGGCGCCGCCCTGGAGGATATGGTGGACCGGGTTCGGCGGGTGCTCCATCACATCCAGAACTCCTCCCGCCAGGTCACCGGGGCCAGCGGCCAGATCTCCCAGTCCGCCCAGACCATCTCCGTGGGGGCCAGCGAGCAGGCCTCCAGCATGGAGGAGGTCTCCTCCTCCCTGGAGGAGCTGAGCAGCAACATCCAGCAGAACGCGGCCAACGCCCAGCGTTCCAACGAGGCGGCGGACCTTATCAAGCGGGACACCTCCCACGGGGTGGAGGCGGTGAGGGAGACGGTGCGGGCCATGAAGGATATAGGCGAGAAGATCGGAGTGATAGAGGACCTGGCCCGGAATACGAACATGCTCGCCCTGAACGCGGCCATCGAGGCGGCCCGGGCGGGGGAAGCGGGCAAGGGGTTCGCCGTGGTGGCCTCGGAGGTGAGGAAGCTGGCCGAGAACAGCGGCAACGCGGCCAAGGTCATCACCGAGATCACCCGGGAGAACGTGAAGAAGGCCGAATCGGCCCTGGAGAAAATCGAGGCGGTCATCCCCGTTATCGGCCAGTCGGCGGAACTCTCCGACGAGATCGCCCTGGGGAGCGAGGAGCAGGCCAAGGGGGCGGAGCAGATCAATTCCGCCGTGTCCGCCCTGGACCAGGTGGTCCAGCAGAACGCCAGCGCCAGCGAGGAGCTGGCCTCCATGGCGGAGGAGCTGGAAGCCCAGGCCCGGAGTATGAACGAGGCGGTCAGCTTCTTCCGGCTCGGGGAGGAGCGGAGGGCCGCCCGGGAAGACAGGGTCGAAATAGGGACCCTTCCCGGGGAGAGCCCCGCCTCGGAAAGGAGAAAACTCCTCTCCGACGGGACGGATGGGGATTTTGAGGAGTTTTAACCTTCCCAACCCGATTTTGGGGGTTTACCCCTACCCGGCTATTGACTTAAGATAGGATTTACCTAAATTTACAGCAGAAATAGCGAAGGACCGGGAAGGACGGATCTTGATCCGCCCGGGTCCCCGGGAAGGAAGGGCTTTGACACAGAAAGATGTGTGGAACAGCTGGAATCTGTCCAAATCGGCCGATCTTTACGGTATTCACGAATGGGGCGCCGGATACTTCGGCATCAACGAAGCGGGCGACCTGTGCATTAAGACGGAGATCAATCGGAAAACCATAACCATTCCCTTCAGGGATATCATATCGGGAATCTCCGACAGGGGCATGGATCTTCCCGTTCTTCTGCGGATCGAGAATTTCCTCGACTCCCAGATCTCCCGGCTCAACGAATCCTTTCGCCGGGCCATCAAGGAGCAGCAGTACAAGGGCCAGTACCGTGGCGTGTTCCCCATTAAGGTGAACCAGCAGGAGCAGGTGCTGGAGGAGATCGCCCGGTTCGGCGCCCGGTACCATCACGGCCTGGAGGCGGGGAGCAAGGCGGAGCTCATGGCGGCTCTGGGGGTGATGGAGGACAAGGAGTCCTGCCTCATCTGCAACGGCTACAAGGACGAGGAGTTCATCGATCTGGCCCTGAACGCCAACAAGATGGGCTTCAAGGTCTTTCTGGTCATGGAGATGCCCAGCGAGCTGGAGCTGATCATGGAGCGGTCCCGCATCCTGGGGATCGAACCCATGCTGGGCATCCGGTTCAAGCTTTCCGTCCAGGCGGGGGGCCACTGGAGCGAATCCGGGGGGGACCGGTCCCTCTTCGGCCTGACGAGCACCCAGATCATAGAAGCGGTGGACCGCCTGCGGGATCTGGGCAAACTGGACTGCCTGAAGCTGCTCCATTTCCATCTCGGCTCCCAGATCCCCAACATACGGGACGTGCGCCAGTCCGTACTGGAGGCGGCCCGCCTCTACGGGGGCCTCAAGGCGGAGGGGGCGGCCATGGGCTACTTTGACCTGGGAGGGGGGCTCGCCGTGGACTACGACGGTTCCCAGACCAACTACATGCACAGCCGCAACTACGGCCTGGACGAGTACACCACGGACATCGTGGAAGTTCTGGGGACGGTCTTCGACGAGGAGGAGGTGCCCCATCCGGTGATCCTCTCCGAATCGGGGCGAGCCACGGTGGCCTACTATTCGGTCCTGCTGGTCAACGTGCTGGACACGGCCCGCTTCGAGGCGGCCCCCCTGCCGGAGAAGCTGCCGGAGAACTCCCCCGAGGTGGTTGAGAACATGATGGAGATCCTCTCCGACATGAACCGCAAGAACCTGCAGGAGTGTTTCAACGACGCCCAGTTCTACCGGGACCAGATGCACCAGCTCTTCAAGTACGGCCAGGTGACCCTGAGGGAGCGCTCCCTCTGCGAGAACATCTACCTGACCATCATCCATAAAATCCAGAATCTCATGGGCCAGCTCAAAAAGCTCCCCCCGGGCCTGGAGAGGCTGACCGAAAATCTGGCGGACATCTATTACGGGAATTTCTCCCTCTTCCAGTCCCTGCCCGACGTGTGGGCCATAGACCAGATCTTTCCCGTCATGCCCCTGACCCGGCTTAAGGAGGCCCCCACCCGGCGGGCCATCATCGCGGACATCACCTGCGACTGCGACGGGCAGATCAACCGCTTCATCAGCCTCAAGGACGAGGAGAGGACCCTCCCCCTGCACGAGCTGAGGGAGGAGGAGGAGTACTGGCTGGGCTTTTTTCTGGTGGGCGCCTATC
>QKAI01000432.1 GCA_003246505.1 Spirochaetaceae bacterium
TCCCTCCGGGGGAGCAGGGAGGGATCGGCGGAGACGATCTGATAACAGACAAAGCGGACATATTTCAGGTCCCCCCGGTCCTCCTTTCTGTTGATCAGGCCGACGCAGTTGTTGCGCAGGGGTTTTCCCTTCGTATCGTAGGTGGTGTTCTTGGGAAGGTAGAGTTCCCCCCGGATTTCCACGTCCCCCCCGGTGAATCGGATGGCACGGGGGATATCGGTCATATAGGAAACGATATGGCTCACATCCTGCCCGGTGGTGCCGTCCCCCCGGGTGGCCGCATAGAGAAGCTGGCCGTCCCGGTAGCGGCAGGTGGCGCCCAGCCCGTCGATTTTGGGCTGCACGCAGAAAACCGTCTCCCCCTCCAGGGCCAGGCGGTCCATCCACTTCCTCACTTCCCCGGCGGTTTTGGCTTTGCCCATGGAGAGCATGGGCAGGGGATGGACGATTTTTCCCGATCCCTCCGCCCCGATCCCCACGCTCTGGAAGTAGTCGCTGTCCGGATCCAGGGAACGGAGAAGATCCTCCAGCTCGTCAAAGGCGGCATCGCTCATGATAGGCGTTTCATCGTTATAGTAGGCCTTCCGGGCTTCTTCCAGCTGCCGGACAATTTCTTTTGCAGTCATGGATCCACTATACCCGAAGGAGGGAGAATTTCCTAGACCGGAGCTGCGGTCAGGGTCGTTGTAAAAAACAGCATTTTACGTTACTCTGTACCTATCCTATGATCAGAGTACGCCCTTGAAACGGATTCTAACCCTATTTCCCCTCGTTTTTTTTCTGACGCACCTCTTCCCGGAACCCTCCTTTACCGATCCCGGGGATCCGGAGATTCTGGCCGGGGAACTGGTCCGGGCCATGACCCTGGAGGAGTGTCTGGGGCAGACTCTCATGTTCAGCTGGACCGGCGTACAGCCCAGCGGCGAGATCGACGACTGGATCGGGGAGAACAATCTGGGGGGCATCAAGATCTTCGGCTGGAACGGATACGACGACGAAGCCCTGGCCGCCACCATTGGCTCCTATCAGGAGATCGCCCTGGCCAATCGCTTCGCCATTCCCCTGCTGGTCGCCACCGATCAGGAGGGGGGCATCGTCCGGCATATCACCGATAAAACCTCCCTAACCCCGGGCAATATGTCCATCGGAGCCTCCGGCCTGCCCCTGGACTCCTACAACCAGGGCCTTCTCATCGGCAAAGAACTGGCCGCCCTGGGGGTGAATATGAATTTCGCCCCCGACGTGGATCTCTATCTCAAACCCCATACGGCGGTGGTGGGAACCAGGGCCTTCTCGTCCAATGCGGACCAGACCGCCTTTCTCTCCACGGTCTGGTTCAAGGGGCACTCCGACGCGGGCATCGTTTCCACGGCCAAGCACTATCCCGGTCACGGCCGATCCGAGGACGACTCCCACGGCATCCTCCCCATTCTGGACGTTTCCCTGGAGGATCTGAAGAGGGAGGATCTTCTTCCCTACCGCATGCTCATCAACGAGGGAATCCCCGCTCTCATGGTGGGACATCTGGCCTACTCGCAGATCACCGGTGACAGACTTCCCGCTTCCCGGTCATCCTTCTTCCTCCGGGATCTTCTGCGGGAGGAGATGGGCTTCACGGGAATGGTCATCTCCGACGACATGATCATGAACGGGGCGGTCATGGGAACCATGACCGTGGCCGAGGCCTGCGAAGACTCCCTCAGGGCGGGGGTGGATATGCTCCTGGTTTCACGGGGGCCGGAGACCCACAGGGAAGTGTGGGATCGTCTTCTGGAGCGGGGCCGGGAGGACAAATCCTTCGAGGCGAGAATCCGGGATGCCGCCTACTATGTGGTCAAAACGAAACTGATCTGGCTCAGGGGGGAGAACGCGGTCCCCTACATCCCCGACGCGGCCCGGGTTTACGACTATGTCCCCGCTCCGGACATGGCCGCCCATACTCTGGATCTGGCCGCCCGGTCCATCACCCTGTTCAAGGACAGGGACGGGAAAATCCCCCTTGATCCGGGGGGGGCGGAAAAAATCCTTCTCGTCACCCAGGACCGCTACATCCGGGAGGCACTGAGAAAACGGATTCCCGGGGTCCATCTCTTCGACATCCCCTCCGATCCGGCGGAGGGGGAGCTTTCCGCTCGCCTGGCCAGCCTCAAGCACATCATAGGCCGATATGATCGGGTCATCCTCACCCTGAGGAACGGTTGGGACCAGTACATCGCCGAGGGGCTGGAGGAGTGGAACGACGCGCTGATCATACTCATCACCAGCAATCCCTCCTATTCGGAGGCGATCCCCTGGGCGGACACGGTGCTTTTCGCCTATCTCTACAACTGGGACACCACCGATGCCGCCCTGGGGGTTATCCTGGGGGATTACGAAGCCTCCGGCGAACTTCCCGCTGAACTCAAGGGACGCTAGATGGGAGACTGGTCCCGGGGGCTCATCACGGACAGGGAATCCCTCATCCGCCTGGTACGCAGGGGGGAGTGGAATCATCTCTATTTCTCCCATGTCCTTCGCGAAAAAAGGGGGCTCCGGCTGGTACAGGACGGAACGGTCCATGTGCTCCGGGACGGGAAGGGGCAGTGCCGGGCGGGCCTGTACATCAGCCACGGCGGGGCTCTCCACTGCTGCTTCGAACCCTCCGAACTGAGGGGGGATGATATCCGGGGACTGGAGCGGCTCCTCACGGGAAGAGCTTTTTTCTCATTCATCGGAAGGAAAGACAGGATTGACCTGATAGAGGAACTGTGTAACCCCGGAGAGAGCCATATGGTGGACTACGACCTCATGGTCCGGGAGGCCAAGGCCCCCCCCGCCGATGATCTGGGCGGGGACGTTGTCATCCGGCCGGCGGGACGGGAGGAC
>QKAI01000009.1 GCA_003246505.1 Spirochaetaceae bacterium
GCTGTCCACCCGGTCTGCGGGAATGGAAGAGAACTGCTCCAGCAGGGGCACGGCTTTTTCCGAACAGATGAAGCGGGCTTTCCTATTCGACCGGGCGAAATCGCGCAGCATGCCCGAATGGTCGGGCTCCATATGGTTGACGATGATATAATCCAGCTGATCCGGGGATACGCCGGTCTGTTCGATCTGCATTTTGAGGGAGTCCATAAGGGTGCATGTTTCCTGGGTCATGTCTATGAGGGCGGTTTTTTCCCCTTTAACCAGGTAACTGTTGATACTCACCCCGTTGGGGACGGGCCATAGACCTTCGAAGAGATATCCCTTCTCATTTATGTTGACACCCAATCTATATACGGGACCATTCATTTTCGTTATATTCATAGTCAATCACTCTCCTTTGAATAGTATTTTATCGATTTCACGGGAAAAGGAAAAGGCGAAATCCCGGTTTTTTGACTCACTCCGGCTCTTTTTCCGATATCGAGTGACCGACCCGGAATTATACAGAACCTCCATAAGATTCCTCTCTTCAATCCTTTTTGCAAGCCAATCCTTCTCAAAAACCCGGCCGTCGAAGTTGAGGGTTGGAATCCCCTTCGCCACCGTTCGTTCCGCGAGGAGAAAATCCTTCGTCAGAACCATATCATCCGTGCCGAGGGAGGAGAGAATAAAATCGTCGGCGCTCTCCTTCTCCCGCGGCACCAGCACAAAGCAGATGGCCCCGCTCTCCCCGATGGGAAGGGGGCGGTCGGCCACGAAGATGCCCCTTATATCATGGCCGGAATCCTTAAGGGAGGTAATGCGTTCCATGACCTCATCGCGAACTGCGGCGGGGCAGGAATCGCTGTCAATCCACACCGTCAAAGCCGTCCCCCCGCCCTCTGACCGTAGCCCAGAAGATCTGACCGGTGCCGGTGATTCTCACAGGGTCCCTTCCCCGGGGGATAAAGATGACATCCCCCTTTCTGCCTGAAAGGACATGGCCGGAGCGGCTGAAGGTCAGGGGTCCCCCGAAGATGAGAACGATGGCCGCTTCGCCCTCCAGTTCGGGTACGTACTCCCCGTTCAGCACCTTTTCCCCCAGACGGAATTCCTCCGTATCGGAAGGATAGTAGTCCCGGCGTCCTTTCCTGAGGATCTCCACGGGGGTGGATTCGAAGCGGACGATTTTTTCCAGCTCCTTCAGATCCATAAACTTCGGGGTGAGTCCCCCCCGTAAAACATTGTCAGAATTGGCCATCAGCTCAATGCCCACTCCGCTCAGGTAGGCATGGAGCTCACCGGCGGGGAGGAAAAGAGCTTCCCCCTCCACCAGTTCGATCAGATTGAGAAACAGGGGAGCCAGGGCGGAAATATCTCCCGGATAATAATTCATAAGCTTCCTGACCCACAGAACGGCGGGATCCGTACTGTCCCAACGGGAGGCAGTATCCAGAAGCAGATCCTTCTCCCTCCGATCCAGCCCCATAAGGGTAAAGTAAAAATCCCTGATGCTTTTACCCTTGAAAAGGGAAAGGGCCGTTTTTTCGGTCAGATAAAGGAAATTCTTCCTGATCTCTTCCAGGGGACGGAAACCTTTCATGGCCGTATAGGGGGTAACGGCGCAGATGATCTCCGGCTTATGATTGTCGTCCCTGTAGTTCCGGTTGAAGGCATCGAGGGGTATCCCCAGGCCATTCTCCCGGGCGAATCCTTCCTCGGCTTGGTTTTTGGATGGGTGGACCTGAATGGAAAGGGGCTCCTCCACAGCCAGTATTTTAAAAAGAAAGGGCAATCGCCCGTAGCGGTTGTAAACGTCAGGTCCGAGAAGAGCCCTCCCTTCCTCCTTCAGGATTTCAACAAGGGGACGGCCATCCTCCTCCCGAAGGGAGGAAGCCTTCGGGTGGGCCCCCATCCAGAATTCCGCAAAGGGAACATTCTTCCCGTTTTCCACATTCAGGAAGGAGGGCAGCCAATCCCTCTTTCCCCACTGGTACTCCTGCACTCTGTTTTTTAATTTAAACACCTGATCTCCCTGCTTTTTCTCAGTCTGTTCTTATATAGTTCAAGGAACTGCCACTGCAGAACGGGAATGTCCTTGATATGCTCCCGGGAGAGACTGTAGCAGAGGCACGGCTCTTCTCCGGAAATCTTGAGTTCCTTAATGATTCGGTCACGATCGGTCAGCAGGGTCAGGATGGAGGAGAGCCCGAAGGTGTCCCCCACGGTGAGATCGTCCACGTGCCGGTCCCCGTAATAGAGTTTCAGCCTTCCCTTTCTGAGGATGAAGAGCCTGTCATCATTTTCGGGAATTGTCCAGTCCCCCTCTATTTCCACTTCCTCCAGGAATTCCACCAGATGATTCAGCTGCATATAGGAGAGTTCGCTTCCCACCTTAGTATAATCGAGGAGGAAGTGGCGCTTCTCCTGTATATGCATCAGGACCCCGTTCAGATGGGAGCGGTTGATGAACTGGATGAAAAGATTGGCGGGAATCTTCAGGGCCGTCACGTAGCAGCTGGTTCTGTAGGTCCCTTCCGGGGGCAGGTTCTGGAGAACGGTCATCTCTCCGAGAAGGCTGCCCACGGAGCGGAGACTGACGATATTCCGTTTGGAATTGATATACTCCACGAAGCCCGTAAGGATGAGGAAGACGCTGTCCGGTGGCTGCTCGTTGCCAATGAGGATCGTTCCCGGGGGATAGGTGATCCGATGGGAATTCATCAGGAGCTCCCGATCCTGGAAGGGCGCCTGAGGGAAGTAGTGATTAAGCAGCATACGGGCGAAGAGTTCCGTGTAGTCAACCCGGGCGGGGATGAGTATGTCCTGCTGCCCGAAGGCGGCATTATTGCCGATCTCCTTTTCCCTGGCCGTCAGTTGCC
>QKAI01000324.1 GCA_003246505.1 Spirochaetaceae bacterium
TTAATTGACGATCCGGCGGAACACAAATTTTGCGCTAAAAAAAGCGGCCCCTTAACGCCAGGAATTCTGCTTTTTCCAGGCTTCGAAGTCGCTCATCTCCTTCTTCTGAAAGTCACGGAAAGCCTCCATTTCCCTGTTATAGAAATCACGGAACCTGGCCATGGTGTACTCATAGTCGAAATAGTCGGTGCGGTGGTACTCCCCCTGAAAGGGTTTCTGCTCGGAAAGGGCCACCACCATATCGTCCTGGCTCCCGTCAACCCGGACAGGGGTCTTCTCCTCTTCCGGTGAGGCACTCTCCCCGTGGAGGACGGCCAGGCTGTCCGTGGCCATGCCTTCGCCGTAGTCATTGAAGGCCTGGACGATATAGTACTCCACTTCACCTCCGGTCAGCTGCTTGAATTCCCTGTCCATAAAGGCGGCGTCCTCGGAACGGCCCACCAGGAGGAAGCTGCTTTTCTCTCGGGACCACCGGTAGATACCATATCCCCCGGCCTCCGCCACCGGTTCCCAGGCCAGAACCGGATTGCCCAGATAGAACCGGTAGTCCAGCTTTGAGGGGATGCCCGGGGGATTTCCCTGCTTACCGGTCCAGGCTTCGGCGATTTCGGAAAAACCGCTCTCCCCGTACCACCTCCCCGCTCCCCGGGCGCTTTTCACGGCGTAGACATAGGAGACATCCCCGGGCAGTCCCCCGTCGACATAACCTGCCTCCCCGGTCCTGCCTATCTCCTTGAGCACCCCCTCCCCGTTGTCGACCCGATAGACGACGTACTCATCCGCCCCGTCCACCCGGTTCCAGCTGAGCTCGATGCGGTCCAGATAGGCACCCTGGGAACCGGAGAAGCCCGAGGGGGCGGACAGGGTGTCCTGCGCCGTTTCCACCACGTCGTACATGACGGCGCAGTTGTAGGTGCAAAGCCTTTCAAAGAGATCGTAATCCATCCATACAAATCCCTCTTCCCCCCAATCGGTCCCCCAGGAATTGACGATGAGCAGAGCCCCCTTCTTATCGTCATATCCGACGATGCACATGGCGTGTCCCCCCAGAGAGCGTCCCTCGACCCTGTCGTAAATGCCGCCCCGGTAGCGGTAGAAATTCTCGTAGATCTGGAATCCGGCCACCACGGGGAGGTCCTCCGCCAGGGCGGCCTTGACCGCCTTGAGCTCCACTAACCAGGTCTTCCGCCGGCTGTCGTACTGATCCAGGTTTCTGTGGGATTCGGCGCGGAAATTCTCCGCCTCCCGGATCACCCGGTCATCGGGCTGGATATGGATATCCTGTTCATAGGGGAAAAGACTGAAGGGAGCGGCGCCCTGCTTTTCCAGGAGAATCATGTGGTCCATGATGGAAGTTCCCCGGTTGACCCCGCCGGTTATCTGATTGTAGGTGAAAAGGGGCCCGTACTGATGGTCCGGCGTATCGGCTCCCCAGCCCCTCTCCTGATTCTCCTGGAGGGTTTTGGCGTAGTAAACCGTGGACCAGGCGGAACAGCTCCCGATGGATCCCTGGCTTCTCACGGGGGGGAGGAACTCCCTCAGGTCGACCCGGGAGGGAAGGGACGTTTTCGCCGATCCGTTCCCCGGCGCCGCCCCCTCGGCGGTCACAATGCCCCGGGGATTGGCCTGGGATACGGACAGTTTTAGCCCTTCCGGAACCGGTTCCAGACCCTGGGCCTGCTGGGCGGCCAGGGGTAGAGTCATGACAAGCAGAAGGGGCAGCAAATACCCTTTTCTCATGGGAATCTCCTTGGGGAGCCCGATAGCTCCTGCCATAATGATAGTGCTTTTTGACAGGTATTACCAAGTTAAGGTCCCACTATTTTTCTATCCGGTTTCTCCCCTTGCTCTTGGCCACGTAGAGAAGGGCATCGGCCCTCTCTATCATCTTCCCCGAATCCTCTCCGATATTCTCCACCACCCCCCCGCTGACGGTGATTTTTCTCTTCCCGTCGAACTCCCAGACCCTCCGGGACAGGGCAACCCTCAGCCGTTCCGCCAGTTCGTAGGCCGCCAGCAGCTCCGTCTCGGGCAGGACGATGAGGAACTCCTCCCCCCCGTACCGCCCGATCACATCGGAATCGCGCACCCTGTTCTCAAAGATCTCCGCGCATCCCACCAGGACCAGATCCCCTATCTGATGGCCGTAGTTATCGTTGACGCTCTTGAAGAAATCGATGTCTAAGAGGATGAGGGAGACCCGGTTACCGTACCGGCGGGCACGGCTTACCTCCTTGTCCAGGAAGTCGGTGATATATTTCTTGTTATAGACGCTTGTCAGCCCGTCCCTCACCGAAATATACTGGAGCGATTCCAGAGCCCTGTCGGCCATCTCCTCCTTCTCCTTGAGACGGTCCACCATGATGTTGAAATAGTTCGTCAGATCCCCGATCTCCGTGCCGATCTCCGTGTCAAGCTTTCTCACCGGGCCGATTTTCGTGGTCTCGATGATCTGCCTCATGGAGTTGGAAAGCTCCTGCACGCTGGAAGAGGTACCGTGCTCGGCGATATTCAGGCCGATTTTCTCATGCTCCTCCGATACGCGTACGGGAGAGAAGCTCCGGATTATCCGGAAGATGAGGTAGGAGAGGCCGAACCCCCAGAGGAAGCAGACGGCCACCCCCAGCATCTGGATCAGAATCGATTCCCACCGGAGCATTCCCATCTCCACCAGCAGCTCATTCCTGATGAAGAGTCCCGTGGCCACGGTCCCCCACATCCCGGAAAAGGCGTGGACCGGGATGGCGGAGACCACATCGTCTATTCTCCGGCTCTCCAGGAAGAGGGTTCCGAAGTAGACGACGATCCCCGAGACAACCCCGATGACCAGGGCGGAGACGGATCTGACGTAGGC
>QKAI01000265.1 GCA_003246505.1 Spirochaetaceae bacterium
ATAAAATGGGGCCTCTCCCTCTGCCGGGAGGCGGAGAACGGGAAGGGTCTGTTCGCCCTCCATGTCCAGATGGCCTATTTCCAGCTCATGAACAGCAATTACATACTGGGAAAGACCTACCTGGAAAAGGCTTCCCAGATGGATTATTCCTCCCTCATCAATACCCGGGAACATATGTACTTCTACCATGCGAACGGGCTCTACTACCATTTCACAGGTGACAACGACAAGGCCCTGGAGTATTTCGAGAAATCCCTGGAGCTGGCCCGGGAGCTGGGGGACCGGGACTTTACCTGCCAGATGATGAACAACACGTCCCATCATTACGCGCTCAGGGGGGAATACCGGAAGGCCGAATCCATCCTCCTTGAAGCCTTCGCCCTCATCGACCCGGTGAGGAATCCCTTTACGGTTCTCAAGATAATGGATAATCTGGGCCACATCTACATCTGCCAGGGGGAGTACGACCGGGCCGTGGACTATCTCGATTCGGCCATGGCCTATGCCCGGGAGAGGAATATCGCCTATATGCTCCCCCATCTCAATTACAATTATGCCCGGGTCTATGAGAAGAGGGGGGACGTAAAGCGGGCGGAGGAGTACTATCACCGGGCCTACAGCGACAACGGGGATACCTTTTTCGACGAGGAGATCCCCCTGGGATATACCCGTTTTCTCTTCAGCCAGGGACGGCGGGAGGAGGGGGAAAGGGTGACCGCAGAGGTTCTGGACCTGTTTCGCCGCAAGGGTCTGGCCAGTTCCCTGGATAAGGTCTACCATCTCATGGACGAGTATGATATATAATAATCATGGATAAATTCGATTCCCTGTTAACAATCATAGAAAAGCTCCGTTCCCCCGAGGGATGTCCCTGGGACCGGGAACAGACCCATCAATCCCTTAAGCCCTACGCCATAGAGGAGGCCCATGAGGTGGCCGAAGCGGTGGACACGGGAAATCCGGAACTGCTCCTGGATGAACTGGGGGATTTGCTTCTCCAGGTGGTCCTGCACAGCCAGATCGGCCGAGAGGAGGGCACCTTCACCATTGAGGATGTGCTGGACAATCTTTCCGCCAAGATGATACGCCGCCATCCCCACGTATTCTCCGACGCTTCGGTGAGCGGGACCGGGGAGGTCCTCAAAAATTGGGAGGCCATCAAAAAGGGGGAGAAGGCCAAGAAGGACCATAAGTCGGTTCTGGACGGCATCCCCCTGAGTCTGCCCGGGCTCTACCGGGCCGGCAAGATACAGAAAAAGGCCGCCCGGGCCGGATTCGACTGGCCCGATACGGCCGGTCCCCTGGAGAAAATACGGGAGGAGATCGACGAGTTCTCCCGGGAAATAGAGTCGGGGGACCGGGAGTTGATGATCGGGGAGTTCGGGGATATCCTCTTCTCCCTGGTGAATCTCTCCCGGAAAATGGATTTCGATGCGGAGGACTCACTGCGCATGTCCACGTCCAAATTCGAACGGCGGTTCCGGGAGGTGGAAGCGGCGGTTCTGGCTGAGAAGCGGGATCTCCACGACTGCACCCTGGAAGAGCTGGACCGGTACTGGGACGAGGCTAAGGCCCGGGAGAGGGGGCAATGAAAATTCTGGTGGGCCACTCCAATATGGACCTGGACTGCTTCGGGTCCCTGGCCCTGGCCCGCTACCTCTATCCCCGCTACATTCCGGTGAAGAGCCGTCTCATCCATCCCATGGCCAAGGGGCTCTACTCCCTTTACCACGACCATCTGGGATTCATGCCCTCCCGGGAGCTGAAGGATGAGACGGTGGAGAAGATGGTGGTCTTCGATACGAGGAACGCCTCGAAGATCCGGGAGTACATGGACTATATCAAACCCTTTACGGCGGATGTGGAAGTTTATGACCACCATGTCCACAATGCCTGCGATATTCCCGGGGCCCTTCTCCATGAGGCGTCCTACGGTTCCAATACGACCCTTGTGGCGGAGGAGCTCATGTCCCGGAACATCACCATCACCCCCGACGCCGCCACAATCGCCCTGACGGGGATTTTCTCCGATACGGGCAGCTTTACCCATGAGAACGTGAATTCCCGGGATTTCGAAGCCGCCCGGTGGCTCATGAACCAGGGGGCCAGCATCAAGCGGGTCAAGCAGTTCCTCAAAGTATGGCATCAGGATATACAGATAGACATTTTCCACAAGGTCCTGAACGCGGTCTCCTTCCGGAATCTGAACGGCTACTCCCTGCTCTTCTGCCACATCTACCTGGACGATCAGGTGGGGGGGCTTTCCGAGGTGGTGCAGAAGGTGTTCGAAGTGGAGAACGGGGACGCTATTTTCGCGGTCTTCTCCTTTGAAAAGCGGAACCGGACCCTGCTGATCGGCCGGAGCCAGAACGATGCCATCGACTTGACGAAAATCATGGCCGACTGGGGCGGGGGGGGGCATCCCCGGGCCGCTTCGGCCACGATCAAGGAGCTGGTGAGCCGGGAATTCGTGAACACCCTGCGCCATTACCTGAAGGACATTCTGGTGCCTGCCTGCAACGCCGGGGACATCATGACCCGGGAGGTGGACGTGGTGCCCGACTCCTATACGGTGATGGAGAGCTCCCTCTTCATGGAGACCACGGACCATACGGGGGTCCCCGTGGTGGACGGTGAGGCCAATCTGGTGGGCTTCATCTCCCTCAGGGATATCAGCAAAGCCCGGGTCGCCGGGGAGATGCAGGCTTCGGTCCGGGGGTACATGACCCACAAGCTTTATACCGCACCCCCCGATGCGACCCTCCGGGACCTGGAACGTCTCTTCCTGGATTACAACATAGGCCATGTGCCCATCGTGAAAGAGGGGAAGGTGGTGGGGATCGTCACCCGGTCGGACTATCTGCGGCAAATATGAAATTCGGGGTTGCCCTTTTTCCCCCGGAGCAGTAAATTCAATTTATGAAAAGTCGATATTTTCCCATTGCCATTTTGTTTGCCAGTTCCCTCCTGACCCTCGCCGCCCAGAGCCCCGCCCTCCTGGAGGGGGAGGACCTGAAAAACCGTGAAGTGGAGACCATTAATCTGAACGAAGCGGGCAAGGATAAGCTGAAACTCGGCATCTCCCTGGGATACCCCATGACCGGCATCACCGCGGGCTGGCAGGCGGGCAGAAGCCTGGAACTGGATGCGCTGGTGGGTTCCTGGAACTACGACTCCTTTTGCCTGGGGGGGGCGGCTCTCTTTACCATCGTGGATCTTCAGATCGGAACGGAAATCTTTCCCCTCTCCGGTGGGCCCTTCGTCTTCACGGGAATCGGCAACGACTACATGGTCTTGAGCCTGGGAGGATTGATCCGGATGGAGTACAGCTTTGATTTCCCCCTGAATGTCTACCTGGAATCGGGCCTGGCCCTGAATATATCCAATGACAGGGGCCAGAGCCCCTGGGGCATTCCGGTCAGTGTGGGATTCCGGTATATATTCTGACCCTCCCCCGCCTAGGAGGGGAGCACCCGCTTGATGTACTCCTTGACCTCCTCCACCGATGTGAGAGTGAGGATCTTGGCGCTGTCCTTCTCCGCCTTTTTGATATCTACCCGGGAAATGAAACGCTGCAGCTGGGGCAGCTGGTGGGGCTCTATGCTGAAGGAGCGGATGCCCACGCCCAGGAAGAAGTAGATCAGGCCCAGGTCATTGGTAAGATTGCCGCATACGGAGAAGGCGCAGTTGTTCTTCCGTGCCCCCTCCACAACGGTTTTCACCGCCCGGAGAACGGCGGGATGCTCCCCCTGATAGAAGGAGGCCACGCTTGAGTTGGTCCGGTCCACGCCCAGCAGGTACTGGACCAGATCGTTGGTCCCGATGGAGAGGAAGTCCGCCTCCGCCGTCAGCTGGTCAATGAGCATGACCGCCGAAGGGAGTTCCACCATGATGCCCAGCTTGGGATTCCGGTTGTAGGACATGCCGTCCCGGTCCAGGAATTCCATGCTCTTCCTTACCATTCTCTTGGCCGCCCGGTAATCGTCCAGGGAAGAGATGAGGGGGAACATGATGCGCAGATCCTGTCCCTCCCCGGCCCGGAGCATGGCCTTGAGCTGTCCCACGAAGACCTTCTTGTTCTGCAGGAGAAAACGGATGGCCCTCAGGCCCAGAAAGGGGTTGTCCCCCTGGTTCTCCGGCATGTAGGAGAGAATCTTGTCCCCCCCCACGTCCAGGGTCCTCAGGGTCACCGGATGATTCTCCATACCCTCGAACACCTTGCTGTAAACCCGGTACTGCTCCTCCTCGGAGGGAAAGTCGCTGCGTATGAGGAAGGGGAACTCGCTCCGGTAGAGGCCTACCCCCTCCGCCTTGAGCTCCCGGGCCGTCTTCACGTCGTTCAGGAGGTTGACCGCCGCCCGGAGGTAGACCCTCTCCCCGTCGGCGGTATAGGTCTGATCCAGCACGGACTGGCTGAGCTGCTTGATCTCCCTGGCCGTCTGGGATAGCTTCTCGTACCTCTCCCTGGTCTCCCTGTCGGGCAGGACGATCAGGTTGCCCTGGTTCGCGTCCAGAATGATATCGGTATACTCGGGGAGGCGCAGGACCGATTCGTCCTCCACGTAAATGAGGGGCACCCCCAGGGATTTGGCCAGGATGGATATATGGGCGGAGGCGCCGCCGCCCATGAGGACGATGCCCTCCGCCTTCTGGGCGGTCAGTTTGAGCAGTTCCGAGGGAAGCAGATCCCCGGCTATGATGATCTGGTTCCGGTAGTTCCCCTGGGGCTGCTCCTTGATGGAGAGGTTCCGGAGGAGCCGGTGGCCCAGGTCGCGCACGTCCTGCACCTTCTCCTGAAGGCGGCTGTTCTCGCTGCCGGCGAAGATCTCCACAAAGCTGTTCACCACCCTCTCCACGGCCATGCAGGCGGGCATCCCCTCTTCTATCAGCCGGATCATCTGGCCGGAGAAGGACTCGTCCTGGAGCATGAGGAGGTGGGCGGAGAAGATCATGGAGGCGATGTCGGAGAGCTCCTCGTCCATGCGCTCCTGCAGTTCCAGGAGCTGTCCCTCCGCCGTTTTGAGGGATTCCCGGAAGGCATCCACCCCGTCCTTGTAGGACTTGAGATCCTCGTCGGAAAGATTCCCCGCCTTGTGGCTGTCGTCCATGAAGCAGATCAGCCCCTGGGCGACCCCTTCCACCACCTTCTTCCCCTTGATCAGGCGGCTCTCGGTCTGGCCCGGGGTGATCTCCTCCTGCTCCTTCCGGGAGATATCCATGAGAAGGCGGGCGTTCTCCAGGGTGGCCGCCAGCTGCCCCGCTATCGCTTCCAGGGCCCGGGCTTCCATATGATCGAAATACCCCTTCTGGCTGTGCTGGAGAACCAGAACCCCTATGCGGTTCAGCCCCCGGGTGATGGGTACGGCCAGAAAGGCTTTGAAATTCTCTTCGAAGCTGTTGTCAATTCTTTTGAAGCGGGGATGGAGGGTGCCGTCCGCCTCCAGGATGGTGCGCATCTCCTTGATCGCCGTGCCCACCAGGCCCTCCCCGTATTCCAGGCTCAGGTTGCCCGTCAGCTCCCGGTTGAGCCCCTCCGTGGCCACGAGGTTCAGTCTCTTGAGTTTTTCGTCGTAGAGATAGATGGAGCACACATCGGACTTCATATGCCGGGAGACGGTTTTCACCACCTTCTGGAGAAAGCGCTGGGTACCCTTCTCCCCGTGGAAGAGGCTGGATAACTCGGCGATGCTGCAGATCAGTTCGATGCGCTTGCTGTCCCTGCTTTTCATATCAATCCCCCGAAAGGAAGTCGGCCTTATTAGTGCAGACCCTCACCGCCTCTATGAGGGCGGAGCGGAAACCGTGGCTTTCCAGCTCGGAGACCGCCTCAATGGTGGTGCCCCCGGGGGAGCAGACCATATCCTTGAGTTCCGCCGGGTGCTTCCCCGTCTCCAGTACCATCTTGGCCGATCCCAGAAGGGCCTGGGCCGCCATGGGGTAGGCTTTGGCACGGGGAATCCCCTCCAGGACGGCCCCGTCGGCCAGGGCTTCGATCATCATGAACACCCAGGCGGGGCTGGAGCCGCACAGGGAGGTGAAGCCGTTGATCTGGCTTTCGGGGAGGACTTCGCATTTCCCGAAGGAGGAGAATATGGCCCTGATCCGGTCCAGGTCGGCGGCGGCGACATTCCCGTTGGGGCAGAGGGCGGTCATCCCCTCTCCCACCAGGGCGGGGGTATTGGGCATGGTCCGGACGATCCTGTGCTTGTCCGACAGCCAGGCGGTCATCTTTTCCAGGGTCACCCCGGCGGCGATGGTGACGGTGATGGTCGTCGGGGGTATGAGGGAGCCTATCTCCGTAAGGACCGGTCCATAGATATGGGGTTTGACCGCCAGGACGAGGATTTCCGCCTTCCGGGCTATCTCTTTGTTATCGGAGGATGTGGCGATACCGGGGAAATCCCCCTTCATCCTCTCCAGAGCCTCCGGAGAGGCGTCGCTTACGATGATATCCGAGGGAGAATAAATGCCGCCTTTGAGAATGCCGCCTATCATGGCGGACCCCATGTTTCCCGTTCCTATAAATCCGATCATCCCTCTCCCCCTGTCTGCGTTGAATAAAACTGCCCTATTTTATCATGAATGCCCCCCTTTCGCCATCCCGTAGAAATGGGCTTAATCAGCAAAAGGGGGGTATTTTTCCGTAAAATTTTTCAGAACAGAGAGGTGATGGCCCATCCCGGGATATCTCTCCTCCAGCACGGTCCAGTCCCGGGCGGCCCGGCAGGCTTCCAGAACCGAAGCACCCGCCGTCCTCTCCACGATCTCATGCATATCCGCATAGATCAGCGCCTCTCCCAGCAGGGTCTCCGGCTTAAGACCGGTGCGGTAGTCATGGGTCATCACCGCCCTGATGCCGACGGGGGGCAGGAGCCCCTCCAGCTTTTTTTCGGCCAGGAGCCCATGCACTTCCAGACGTTCCAGGGTTTCGGGGAGATCTATATCGTGGAGAAGGCCGGTCAGATACCAGAGTTCCCCCTCCTCTCCGGCCAGGGCGGCCATCCTCTCCATATGGGCGGCCACCCTGCGGGAGTGGGCGTACTTGCCCTCATCCGCCAGAGTCCGGCCTATCAGCCGGTCCGCCTCCTCCCTTCCTATCATAGCCAGCCGACGGCCAGGGATCGCTTCCCCAGGATATAGTCGTCAAACAGAATCTGTCCCGCCTCTCCCGCCATTCCCGCGCAGACATGGAGGGGAAGGAGGTGTTCCTCCCTGGGGTGGCAGTACCGGGCGTGGGGGGCTTTTTCCCAGGCGGCAAGCCTCTCCTCCCGCTCTTCTGCGGAGAGATCCCCCGCGCAGGTTTCCGCCAGCCAGTCCTGGAAGGCATCGTTCTTTTTGTCCTTCTCCCTGTCCCCGCCCCAGGTGAAGGCCCCCATGTTATGGAAGGAAAATCCGGAGCCGACAATAAGGATCTTCCTCTCCAGGAGGGGGCTCAGGGCCCTTCCCAGGGCCAGGTGTTCCTCCGGATTCAGCCCCGCCTTGAGGGAGAGCTGGGTCACGGGTATCCTGGCGTCGGGATACATGAGGATGAGGGGGACGAAAAGGCCGTGGTCGAATCCCCGGGTCCGGTTCAGCGCTCCCCCCAGGCCGACCGGCCTGATAAGCTCAAGAGCCGCCGAAGCCAGCTCCGGATGGCCCGGAGCGGGATATTTAATCTCATAGGTGGAATCGGGGAAGCCGTAATAGTCATAAAGGAGGGGAGGGGATGCCTGACTGATAAGGGTGGGCACCGCCTCTTCCCAGTGAGCGCTGATCACGAGAATCTCCTCCGGCATTTCCAGGGCGGAGGGAAGCTTTTCCATAAAGGAGATCATTTTCCTGTGGGACGTATCCCCCAGAAGGGGCATGGGGCCGCCTCCGTGGGAAAAATAGACGATCTGGCCTTTCTTTACTCCCTTATCGCTGTTCATAGGTCTACCTCTCTGAGCTGCATTATACCATGAAACGGGAATTCCGTTGACTATTGACGAAAAAACTTTATAAATATATAAAGTCTATAGGGTATATAGACAATAGGAGAAGGATATGAAACTTTCCACTAAAAGCGAGTACTCCCTGCTGGCCCTGATCTATCTGGCCCGGCACGAGGGGGGGGGATACGTCAAAATACAGGATATCTGCGATACCTATGGTAGCTCCAAAAAATACCTGGAAATGCTCTTCTCCGTTCTCAGGCAGAGCCGCTACATCAAAACGAAGCGGGGCGCCGAGGGGGGATACTGCCTGGCAAAAAAGGCCTCGGAGATCTCCCTGGCGGAGATCATACGCCTTATGGACGGGGCGCTGGCCCCCACCGAATCGGTGAGCCGCTACTTCTATTCGGATACGCCCATCCAGCAGGAGGAGAAGGTCCTGGCCGTCTTCGAGGATATCAGGAACATCATTGCGGAGAAAATGGAGAGCATCCATCTCTCCGATCTGATCTGAAAAAGGAGGAAGTTATGTCGGAAAAAAGAGCGGAGGATATGCGAATCCTCGGTTGGGAAGGGGTCGGTCTGCGGGAGAAGAAAACCGCCAGGGAGAGGATGGCCCTTACAGCGCGGGAGGGGCTTTCCGTGCTTCCGGTGCTGCTGTTCTTTGCCCTCGTCTTCGGAGTCAGCTGCTACCTGGCGGGCAATCCCTTTGCCAATACATCCCGCATCGGCTCTGAGGCGGTTCTGAGGCACGGATGGTCCGGGGGCAGCGATTCCTGGGGCATCGTCGGTTCCGTCCTGGTCCTGTGCATTCTTTTCGAATTCCTCGATTCCGCCGCGGGCATGGGATACGGGACCTCCTTCACCCCCCTTCTGCTGCTCATGGGCTACGATCCCATGCAGATCGTTCCCATCATCATGATCCAGCAGGCCTGCGCCGGCCTCTCCTCCTCCTGGATACACCGGGAACTGGGCAACATCGAATGGAAGCTCAAACCCCTCTCCGAATCGGTGAGGCTCTGGCTCATCATCGCCCTGACCGGCAGCGGGGCGGTCGTCTTTTCCATCACCTCCGTTTACGGGCTCCTGAAGCCCGCCGGGGTCTGGATCAAACTTTACGTCTGCCTGCTCCTCTTTGCCATGGGAGCCCTCTCCCTGATCAGTCTGGGGAAGGACCGGGAGTACCGGCCCCGCCGGATGGCCTTCTTCGGGGCCCTGGCCGGATTCAACAAGGGGATCGGCGGGGGAGGCTACGGGCCGGTGGTCACCATAGGGGGGCTCCTCTCCGGCATTCCCGCCAAAAGCATGACCGCCCTGACCGCCCTGTCCGAGGGAACGGTATGCGTGGTATCCATCGTCACCTGGTTCATGATGCTGGGGCAGGGTGTAACGATCGATTTCGTCCTGCTGCCCACCATGATCCTGGGAAGCGTGATAAGCGTGCTCCTCGCCCCCTATGCGGTGAGGGTGCTTCCCGAGCGCCTCTGGAAGGGGGTTCTGCCCGCCTACTGCCTGGTCATCGGGGCGCTGACCCTCTGGAAGCTGCTCCCCGAGCTGGGGGGGATTTTCTAGGACCCTACCGCCAACGATAGGTGACGGGGGAGACATTGTTCAGCCGCTCAAAGAGCTCCCCCGTATGGTGCTGAAGGTGGCGCAGGTTGTTCATGTGGAATTCCAGCTGGTTCTGATTGTACCAGAAGGGCCAGCAGTCCCCTGCCGGCTCCATCCCCTCCAGGTACGCCTCCACCCGGCTTCCTATATGGTTCAGAAAGGCGGACATCTCCCCCTTACTATAGGGGAGGGGAACCGATTCCTTCAAATCGTGATACCCCTCCCTCTCCCCCTCCCATTTGAGAATCTCCCCCTCGGAAGGGGCCAGATAGATATTGGTATAGAACAGGGCGTGGTAGCAGACATGCCAGACGGGGCTCTGGTACGCGGTGCTGCTCCAGAGTTCTTCATCGCACTTGCCGATGAATTCCTCCACCATGGCCAGGGCGGAACGGTACTGCCGGGCGAATTCCCCTTTCATCTGGACCTCCTGCCGGCGGACACCGTTAGGGTGAACGGGCGATTCCTATTCTCCGTCATAATTCCGCCCTGGTCAACGGGGAGGAAGTAAAAAAAAGAGACTATCCAGGGATAGTCTCTTTTGCGGAAGCTACGGGGATCGAACCCGCGATCTCCGGCTTGACAGGCCGGCGCGATAACCAGCTTCGCTAAGCCTCCATTGTCAAATGCTGCACTTTTTTAGCATTACCCCGGACGCGATTCGAACGCATGACCTACTGCTTAGGAGGCAGTCGCTCTATCCTACTGAGCTACCGGGGCCCGGGGCACTCTCAATGTGCTTGGCTATAATACAGAAAAGGTATTTTTCTGTCAACAGCTTTATTTAAAAAAATAAAACAATTTCCTAGTCCTCCCGGCCGTTTCTCCAGCAGGCGGAAAAATGACCCGGCCCCACCTCTTCCAGGGGGGGGTATTCCCGGCGGCATTTCTCCTCCGCATAGGGACAGCGGGGGTGAAAATGGCATCCCCGGGGGGGATCGATGGGGGAGGGCACGTCCCCTACCACCACCTTCTTCTTGCTCTCCCTGTCCTCCGGATCGGTGGAGGGAAAGGCCTGGAAGAGGGCCTTCGTATAGGGATGGCGGTGCCGTGCCACCAGGTCCTCCTTATCGGCCATCTCCACGATGCGCCCCAGGTACATGACGATGATCCGGGTGGAGATGAACTCCACCACCGCCAGGTCGTGGGCGATGAACATGTAGGTCAGGTCGTGCTTCTCCCTCAGATCCAGGAGCAGGTTGATGATCTGGGCCTGAACGGAGA
>QKAI01000035.1 GCA_003246505.1 Spirochaetaceae bacterium
CTCGGCCACTTTCATGCCCTCCTCGTGGGTCATGTCCGCCTTGCTGTAGAGGTACTCCCGCTCCTTCATGTTCTCGTACATCTTCTTATGTCCCCGGATCACCGTGTCCAGGACCTGGAATTCGTCATAGGCGAAATGGTCCTGCTCCAGGACGGTCATTCTTTCGCCGGGGGGGATGATGATCTCCCCGGTGTCCGCTTCCTGCTCTCCGGAGAGAATCTTTATAAAGGTGGACTTTCCCGCCCCGTTGGCCCCGATGAGGCCGTAGCAGTTGCCCGGATTGAATTTGATATTGACATTTTTAAACAGAACGCGCTTTCCGAAGGAAAGGCTTATATTGGATACGGTAAGCAATGATTTCTCCTAAATACAGATAGAAAATGGGGTTTATAGGAATTATTATTCTTTTTCCCCCCTATCCTGTCAAGACCCGGCTTCCCCGTCCCCGTACAGGACGGTCATGTTTCTTCCCGCTCCCTTCGCCCTGTAGAGCGCCTCGTCGGCTTTCTGGAGATAGCTGTCCAGCCTCTCTTCGCCGTCGGGACAACCGAAACAGACGCCCACGCTGGTGGTCAGCCTCACCGGGACTCCCTCCCGGCTCATATTCAGGGATTCCACGCACTCCCGGACCCGCTCGCCGATGGCATAGGCCTGCTCCCTGTCTTCCACGGCGCAGTAAAGACAGAATTCCTCTCCCCCGTAGCGACCGAGGATTTCCGTTTTCCTGAGGATCTCCCTGACCCTGTCCGCGACTGTGCGCAGGACCTCATCCCCGAAGACATGGCCGTAGGTATCGTTTATCCTCTTGAAATGATCAAGATCGAAGATGATAAGAACCAGGGCGCTTTTGTTCAGGACGGCCGTATCCCACTCCTTACGGACCAGATTCATCCAGTGCCTTCTGTTGTAGATGCCCGTCAGGGAATCGATGCGGGCATGATGTTCCAGATCACTGACGAGATTCACCATCTCCGTGGTGTCGTGAATGATGATAAGGTATCCCGATTTCCCCTTACCGCGCCCCTCGCTCAGAGAGCTCATGAAGATACGGAAGACTCTCCCCCCTTCCCGGAAGAGGGCCCTGTCCGGATCGAACCTGTCCCTTCCCCGCCCGATAAAGCCACTGAGATAGGTGCCGAAACGGGTTTCTCCGGGGTAGATCCGCCCCAGGGTGAATCCTTCCAGAAGGGGCAGCTCCCGGCCCTTCCTGTTGATATCCAGAACCAGGCCTGAATGATCGATCACGAGCAGCCCGTCCCCCATGTTGTCCACAGCCTTCTCCCTGGCGGCCTGGATGAGATCCAGCATGCGGTATCGGAAAAGGGAGATGCCGATGAAACATCCCATGACGCCCAGGGCCAGGGGCTGGCTGTCGAATCCCCCGGCGATACGTTCCGGGAATATTAAGATGTTGATGAAGGGGACCAGGCTCCCCAGGAATACGAAGAGGGACTGCTTTCTCACTTTCCCCCGGGATTTGAAGACTTTGAGGAGTAACAGAAGCTGGGACGCCATGGAAAGGGAGATAAGATAGGCCAGCTGGATATAATAGAGGATCCCTCCCCGGTAATGGAAACTGGGAACGCTATGCCTATCCTCCAGCCAGAATTCCCTGTATAAAAGGGAGCCCGACCGCAGGAAGAGGCCCGCAAACCCTATGGCGAAGGAAAGAATGAGAAAAAGTGGATAGAGCCCCGGATGCAGATCCCTGTCCTTATAATACTTGAGGGTGAACAGAAAGAATGCGGGAACGGTGAAAGTGGCGAAGAAAAAGCCCGCCCTGGCAAAGAATAGGATGCGGAACAGGTAAAACCCGTTGACCTCCAGTATGCCCGATATCATGAAAAGGGCTGCCATAAGAAGAAAAAAAGAGAGTTCCAGGGCGCCATTCACATATTTCCGCTGAAAGGCGTAACCGGAGATATAGAGGCTGATGATACTGGATAGAGTTAACAGGATGGACCATGCAATGGAGTAATCCCCTGTGGAAAGCACCTTTTCTCCTTAATCAAGTGACCGATTCGGGGATGTCATCAATCCCTCGCTGCCATAATAATAAGCGAAAACCGTAGAAACCGGAATATGGGAGAACTTTTTTCTGCATAATCAATCCTTGAGGAATAGGATTTCATCCCCGCCGCTCAGCCCGACGCGGCAGGTGTATCCCATGATATCCCATCCCATGATCCCTTGGGGATCATGGGGCTTTTCCTCCAGAATCCTGCGGACCATCCGACCCCGGGCCATTTTGGCATAGGTCCCCACCGTTACCGGTCTGCCCCGTTGCCGCTCCTTGAAGTTCACCGTAATGACGGGTCGGTTCAGCCGTTTCAGATCAAGAGCCCGGACGAATTCGGCGGAGGCCAGATTCAGGAAACAGGGGGCTCCTGCCCTCACCGCTTCCTGATTGAGAAAATCGGTAACCCCCTCTTTCCAGTATTCCGGCAGGGAACGGAATGTCCCCAGAGGAAGGGTCGTTTTCATATCCAGACGATAGGGTTCTATCCTGTCAAAAGGGCGCAGGCAGCCGTAAAGGGCGGATAGTATGCGCAGATGCTTCTCCCCGTAGGCCAGGGCGGGGGAATCCAGGGTCAAGGGGTCCATATTCTGAAAGACGGCCCCCCTGTAGGCGAATAGGGCGGGACGGACAGGGTTCCCCGCCCTTCCGAAATTTCCGTAAGCCCGGCTGGTCTTCCGGGCCAGTTCTCCGCTCACCCCCATGAGGCGGGAGATTTCCCCGGAATCCCTATTCGCGAGGTGATCGCGGATCAGGGAAACCGCCCGGTTCTGAAAGACCGGTTCTGCGCCCATCTCCGGTTTGATGAAATCCGGCAGGGGGGTGGAGA
>QKAI01000200.1 GCA_003246505.1 Spirochaetaceae bacterium
GGACCACCTTCTCCACCGAGAAGGGCCCCGAGAAGGGGAGCAGGGAGTAGGTGAACTCCTGATGCCCCATATCCGCCTGAGGGTCCGGGGCCTTGGCCGATTTGAGCAGGGTCAGCCGGATGGTGGATCCCTTGATGTCGTGGCCGTACTTGCAGTCGTTCAGAAGGGCCGCCCCGCAGCCGCTCTCCTCCAGGGAGACCCACTTGTGGGCGCAGACCTCGAACTGGGCCGCCTCATGGGGGGTGTTACTGGTGGTGGGCCTCTTCACGTGGCCGTACTGCACCTCGCAGCGCACCTCCCGGGAGTAGAGGGAGAGGGGGAAGGCCACCTTGAGAAGCTGGTGGTCCTCCCGCCACTCCACGGCGGTCCGGAAATCGATCCGACGATTGGAACTGTAAAAGATCATATCCTGGGTCAGGACGGATCGGCGCCCCACCCGGTAGCGCAGGCGGAACTGAATGAAAAGGGGCCCCTCGGAGAGGACCAGGCACTCCTCCAGCCGTTCCTCCCTCACCGCGTGGCGGATCCAGTCTGACTCGATGTCCCAGGCGTCCCAGTAGATGGGATAGTCCTCGGCGGTCTGGAAACTGTTCAGGGGGAGGGCGTCGGCGGCGGTATCCGCATACTCCCGGCCGCTTTCCCGGTCCACCAGGGAGACCATGCCCATGGCCCGGTCGAACCGGGCCCGGTAGAGGGGGGTCTCCAGATTTTCCCCGTCCCAGCGAAAGGGGGAAGCCCCCTCCCCGGTCATCTCCCCGGGAAGAAAACCGCTGGCCCGGAGCGGTTCCAGGGGCAGAAGGGCCAGGGGCGCCTCCCGCCCCTCCCGGTCAATGAGGGGCTGCACCGGCCGGGTTATCCCCTTCTCATCGGTCAGGGCAGTGACGCCGGCCAGGCCCGGGGGCAGGAGTACGGGCACATTCTCCCCCCGCCAGCCGAGGGTGTTGAACAGGGTCACCCCCTCCCCTTTTCCGGCCATGGCGGATAACCCCTCCGCCAGGATTCCCCCCAGCTCTTCGGTCATGGCGGCGTAGGTGGCTTCCGCCTCCTCGTAGACCGCCCCGATGGAGGAGCCGGGTATGATGTCGTGGAACTGCCGGGTCAGGAGCTTTTTCCAGTTCCTGTCCAGGGCTTCGGCGGGATACTCCTTCCTTCCGGCGAGGCCATCCAGGAGGGAGTAGACCATCTCCACCGACCGCAGGATCCCCTCCAGCCGCCGGTTGAACCGCTTGGTGCGGGCCTGGCTGGTATAGGTTCCCCGGTGCAGCTCCAGGTAGAGCTCCCCCTGCCAGAGGGGAAGCTCATCCTCCCGGGAGAAGATCTCCTCCATAGCCGAGGAGACCGTGGACCAGCGGGATTTGGGAATCCCCTCCAAATCGGCCATGCGCCGGGCGTGCTCCAGGTCCCGGCGCATGGTTCCCCCGCCCCCGTCCCCCTCGCCGATGGATTTGACAACCCGGTCCTGCACCTCCTTATGCTGCACATGGTCCCAGGTATCCTGGAAGTGGGAGGGCCGCACGAACCCGTTGTATCCCCTCTCCCGGGAGGTGATGTAGTGGGTTTTCACCGCCGTTCCGTCTATGCCCTTCCAGAGGAAGCTGTCGTAGGGGAAGCGGGTGGTGTCGTTCCAGTTGATTTTGCTGGTGACGAAATAGTCAATGCCGCAGCCCCGGAGGATCTGGGGAAGGGCGGCGGCGTAGCCGAAAACGTCGGGGAGCCACAGGGTGTCGCTTTCGTAGCCGAGCATCCTCTTCGTGGCTCTCTTTCCCACGAGGAACTGGCGTATCAGGGACTCCCCCCCGGTGACGTTGCAGTCCGCCTCCACCCACATACCCCCGTTCGGCTCCCACTGGCCCCGGTCGTAGGCGTCCCTGACGGACTGGAAGACCGCCGGGTAGTCCCTCTCCATCTCCTCCAGCTGAACCGGCTGGCTCTGGATGAAGATGAACTCGGGGTACTCCTCGGCGTAGCGGCACATGTTGGAGAAGGTGCGAGCCGCCTTCCTTTCCGTCTCCCACAGGGGCCAGAGCCAGGCGTGGTCGATGTGGGCGTGGCCGATGAGGAGGATCTCCGGCGCTGTGGGGGAATTGGCCCGTTCCAGGAGGGGTTTCAGGAAAAGCCGGGCCTCCTGCGCCTGGTCCCGCCGCTCCTCCTCCGATCCGGTGTAGCGGATGAGGGTCAGCCCTTCGTAGAGACCCTTTAGGATCTCCGCTCGGCGCAGGGAGTTCACAGGCAGCGCCCGGGCCAGTTCGAAGAGAACCGTCCCGTCGTAATAGAGGTCATAGAAGACCCGATCCTTAACGGCCAGTTCGGCGAAGAGGAAGATATTGGGATAGTCGGGGATCTTCCGGTCCAGGGTCAGGATGACCTGAGTATCCATAAAGGGGTGCTCCCCGGGAAAGCGGTGGCCGCTGTACACTTCCAGATCCAGGGTCACCGATGTTTCCGGCACCGCTTCTCCGGTCAGGCGCAGCTCGTCATGGAAGGGATTGAACGCCCCGAAGGGCTCCCCGTTGATGTAGGCCAGGGAGTCCGCCTGGGGCTGCACTCTCAAGAAGACCTCTTCCCCCTCCGCCTCCCGGGGAAAGAGAAACTCGCTGCGGAACCAGTAGCTGGTCCACTCCCGGCCGTAGGGATGGGGCAGGGTGATATCCTTCCAGCCCTCCCTCTCCGCCGGGGGCTTTCGTCTGTCATGGTCGGTGGTCTCGAACACCTTCAATGTCAGGGATGAGAGAGTCCGGTACCGGATTTTATGGAGATACCGGAGATACTGTTCGATGCGGTCTTCGATTTTGGGTATTAGCATGATTCTATCCTTCTGCGGCAAAATGACAAATTCGAGAATAGAA
>QKAI01000333.1 GCA_003246505.1 Spirochaetaceae bacterium
GAGATCCCAGTTCAAAGGGCCCAATCGAAAGCCGTCGAAGTCCTTGGTTAGATTTTCCAGAACCAGCCAGGGTTCGGTTTTTTCCATTCCTACCGACTCCCCTCAAAGGCTTCCATAGGGGTGAAAAGGGGAACGCCCTCGTTGAAGAGGGAAGATTTGTACTCCCCATCCAGATCGGAGGTGGATATGATGTGCTGGGCGAAATGGACGTCCCCCAGGCGGAAGAAGGCGTTGAGGTCGGAGCGGTCCGCGGGGCAGACCACGATAGTCCGGTTGGCCACGCGGCGGGCCAGGGTGATCAGCTCCGCCTTCTCCTGGCTCCTGACGGTGAAGTGCAGGTCCCGGCTGAGACCGTCCACCTCGGCGAAGAGCAGGTTGACGAAGAACTTCTCCAGATTCCCCAGGGCCATGGCCCCGTAGAGGGCCAGATCGTCCTTATCCAGATTCCCCCCCAGCATGACCGTCTTGTTCCCCTCCTGCTGGGAGATATGGGCGGCGATCCTGATGTCGTTGGTCAGAACGGTCAGGCTTGTCCGTTCCCCCAGCCGTGAGGCGATGACCCGGTTGGCCGCCCCCCCGGTGAGCATGATCACGTCCCCGTCGGATATCATCTGCAGGGCCACGAAGGCGATGCCACGGTAGGAATCCTCTTCCCCCTCGGGCAGCAGGGTGTCCCCCGGGGAGAGGGACGGATCGGGCCTGTTGATGATCGCCCCCCCGTGGGTGCGGGTCAGCCAGCCCTCCGCCTCAAGCCGTTCCAGATCCCGGCGCACGGTCACTTCGGAAACATTCAGGAGGGAGCTCAGGGCCTGGACCTGGACCTGTCCGTGTTCTTCGAGATACTGCTTGATGATACGGATCCGTTCTATGGCGTACACCGGTTTAGCTTCTCCTCGGGTTAATCATATTATCATAAAGGATTTGTATTGGCAAATTCATTTTCGTAACCGAACGAAACATTTTTCTTGACAGATAGAAAAGACGGGTGTACCGTAATTTCACATCCGAAACAAAATGATTACGTTTTATTTCGTTTTCAATGAGTTTTCGGTCAAAAACATTCAAGGAGTAATGTATGAAAAAAATCATCGCCCTGGCCCTTATCGGTTTCATGACCCTGGCCGCCCTTCCCCTTTTCGCCAACGGCGGCGGGGAGAAGACCACCCAGAAAACGGTAGGTATCGCCATGCCCACCCAGTCCTCCCAGAGATGGATCCAGGACGGGGGCTACATGAAGGAAATTCTGGAACAGAGAGGCTACAAGGTTGATCTGCAGTATGCGGAAGACAATATCGACGCCCAGGTGAACCAGATCGAAAACATGATCGTCAAGGGGGCCGACTGCCTCGTCATCGCCGCTATCGACGGAGCCGCCCTATTCAACGTTCTCGAGCAGGCCGCCCAGAATGACGTGAAGATCATCTCCTACGACCGGCTCATCGTCAACACCCCCCATGTCAGCTACTACGCCACCTTCGACAACTTCAAGGTCGGCGTCATTCAGGCGACCTCCCTGGTGGACGGACTGAAGCTGAAAACCAATGCGGGCCCCTTCAATATCGAGCTTTTCGCCGGTTCCCCCGACGATACCAACGCCTACTACTTCTTTGACGGCGCCATGAGCGTCCTCCAGCCCTACATCGACAAGGGCCAGCTGAAGGTCGTTTCCGGCCAGACCGATTTCGACCAGGTCGCCACCCTCCGCTGGGACGGCGTCGTGGCCCAGCAGAGAATGGACAACCTCCTGGCCGCCTACTATACGGACAAAAAGGTAGACGCGGTTCTCTCCCCCTATGACGGACTTTCCATCGGCATCCTCTCCGCTCTCAAGAGCGTGGGTTACGGCAGCGCCAAACCGATCCCCGTCGTATCCGGACAGGACGCGGAGATCCCCTCGGTCAAGTCGATCCTCGCCGGCGAGCAGTACTCCACCGTCTTCAAGGATACGAGAACCCTCGCCAAGAGAGCCTCCGACATGGTCGACGCCGTGCTCAAGGGAGAAAAGCCCGAGATCAACGACACCAAGACCTACAACAACGGGGTATTCGTGGTACCCTCCTTCTTGGAAGTGCCCGTATCCGTGGACAAGTCCAACGTGATCCAGGCCCTGGTCGACACGGGGTACTATACCAAGGCACAGCTCGGATTATAAGGCATTCCCTTATAGTTTAGTAATCAGAAAACTGCCGGCATGGCGCCGGCAGTTTTTCATCACCATCGGGAGATAAAAAATGGGCAATACCATATTAGAGATGCGCGATATCACAAAGGAGTTTTCCGGGGTAAAGGCTCTGAACGGCGTATCGTTGACAGTAGAGGATGATGAAATTCATGCCTTGGTTGGAGAGAACGGCGCCGGAAAATCCACACTTATGAATGTGCTGTCCGGCGTCTATCCCCATGGAACTTACGGGGGAGCCATCCTTTTCAAGGACAGGGAGTGCTCCTTCAAGGATATCAAGGACAGCGAAAAGCAGGGAATCGTCATTATCCACCAGGAGCTGGCGCTGATTCCCTATCTCTCCATAGCGGAGAACATATTCCTCGGAAACGAGGTGCACCACGGCGGGGTCATAGACTGGAACAAATCCATCGATAAGGCGGCGGGCCTTCTGAGGAAGGTCGGCCTTGAAGAGAACCCCACCACGCTCATAGGCAACATCGGCGTGGGCAAGCAGCAGCTGGTGGAAATAGCCAAGGCCCTTTCCAAGGACGTGAAGCTGCTGATCCTGGACGAGCCCACGGCGGCTCTCAACGATGAGGAGTCCCAGAAACTTCTGAAACTGCTCATAGATTTGAAATCCCACGGGGTCACATCTATACTTATAAGTCATAAGCTTAATGAGGTGGAGCAAGTGGCCGATCACATAACGGTTATCCGGGACGGCCAGGTCATCGATACGCTGACCCGGGGTCAGGACTCATTCCATGAAGACCAGATCATCAAATCCATGGTGGGTCGGGAGATCACCGACCGCTGGCCCGAAAGGGATACGGTCATAGGCGACGAGGTGTTCCGGGTGGAGGACTGGACCGTCTACCATCCCCAGCAGGACGACAGGAAGGTGGTCAACAGGGCAAGTTTCAATATCCGGGCGGGCGAAGTGGTAGGCTTCGCGGGGCTGATGGGCGCGGGAAGAACGGAACTGGCCATGAGCCTCTTCGGGAAGTCCTACGGGCGGAACCATTCGGGAAAGGTCTATAAAAACGGCAAAGAGATCGCTCTGAACACGGTCAACCAGTCCATAGAAGAGGGCGTGGTCTACCTGACCGAGGACAGGAAGAACTACGGCCTTGTTCTGATAAACGACATCAAAACGAACATCTGCCTCCCCAATCTCAGGAAGATCTCCGACAAGGGGATCCTGAACCTGAACGAGGAGATCGTCAAGGCCGACGATTTCCGGAAAAAGCTGGCCCTGAGATGCAGCGGCCTGAATCAGAATGTGGAGAATCTCTCCGGAGGAAACCAGCAGAAAGTCGTTCTGAGCAAATGGCTCATGTCCGAGCCGGACGTACTTCTTTTGGATGAACCGACCCGGGGTATCGACGTGGGGGCCAAGTACGAGATCTATACGATCATCAATCAGCTGGCGGCCCAGGGAAAGGCGGTGCTCATGATCAGCTCGGAACTGCCCGAGCTGCTGGGCATGTGCGACAGGATCTATGTCATTAACGAGGGCGAGGTAGCCGGGTGCCTGAACAGGAAGGAAGCTTCCCAGGAGAGCATCATGAAAACGATAATGACCCATCAAAAAGAAATAAAGGCAAGGAAGAGTTTATGAATCAATTAGCATCTCTATTCAAGAGCAACATGAGAAAGAACGGAATGATCATAGCTTTGGTGTTCATCATGGTTCTGTTCCAGATCCTGACGGGGGGAATCCTGTTCCGTTCCATGAATGTGAACAACCTGATTCTCCAGAACGCCTATGTCCTGATATTGGCTACTGGCATGCTGCTCTGTATTCTTACGGGAAACATAGATCTTTCCGTCGGATCAGTCGTAGCATTCGTCGGAGCCGTAGGGGCCATCATGATGGTAGACTGGGGCATGCCCGTTGGTTTGACCATTTTCCTCGCTCTGCTCATCGGCATAGCAATAGGAGCCTTCCACGGTTATTTCATAGCCTATATGCGCATTCCGGCATTTATTGTGACACTGGCGGGAATGCTCATCTGGCGCGGATTGACCATGGTTATTCTCAATGGGCAGACCAAGGCCCCCTTTGAGAAAAGCTTCCAGGCCCTGGCGGCCGGATATCTCCCCGGACGGGAAATCCGCATCGGCCAATTTAATACGTTAGCCATTGTTCTAGGCTTAGCCGTTTCGATCATCTTCATCGTATCCCTCTTAAAATCCCGGCGGGACAAGGTCAAGTACAACTTCGAAGTGCCCCCCTTCTGGGCCGAGCTTATGAAGATCGCCCTCATAGTTCTGGCAATCAACGCCCTGGCCTTCTCCCTGGCGAACTACAACGGCGTTCCCATTGTTCTGATCCTTCTGGCCTTCCTGATCCTGCTTTACACCTTCATCACCCAGAAAACCATCTTCGGACGGCATATCTATGCCCTGGGAGGCAATGAGAAGGCTGCCATGCTCTCGGGAGTGAAAACCCAGCGGGTCATGTTCCTGGTCTACACCAACATGGGGCTTCTCTCCGCCCTGGCCGGTATAGTTGTAGCGGGACGCCTGAACGCGGCGACGCCGAAGGCGGGGGTCAACTTCGAACTTGACGCCATCGCCTCCTGTTTCATCGGCGGCGCTTCCGCCTCCGGAGGCATCGGGACCATCATGGGAGCCATCATCGGAGGCCTGGTCATGGGCGTTCTGAACAACGGCATGTCCATCATGGGCGTGGGCGTGGACTGGCAGCAGGCCATCAAGGGGCTCGTACTCCTCCTGGCCGTCGTCTTTGACGTTTCCACCAAGAAAAAGGGCCTGGGCAATTAAGCCCGCCTTTTATGGTAAGAGGGCAGTCCCGGGGGACTGCCCTTTTTTGTCTCCTTGACAAAACAGCCCCGGAAAAGCTAGGATTCGGAAAAATATCTCATTATCCAGGCAAAAAGAAAACACGGCCCCGCAGGTAGTCCGGGCGGCCCGGTTCCCGGGCTCAGTAACCATTGTCACCAATGTCCGTTTTTGCCTCCAGAGGAAATTTGGAGGAAAAATTTGACGAAGTCATCACCACCATTTATTTTGACGGCCAGTTCTGGGCCGCCCTCGTGGAAAAAATCGCCCCCGACGGACAGGTCCGGGTGGGAAGGCACGTATTCGGCTCCGAGCCGGACAACGGGGAAATTCTCCGGTTCTACCGGGACGTGTACGACGATCTGCCCCTCCGGCGGACCGAGGGCCGGTTCAGGTTAAAGAGGGACCGCTCCCGGGAGGAGCAGGAACGGTGTTTCTCAAAGTCCCTGCGCCTCTACAGCGAAAGCCGAACCGAATATCTGCGTGAGAGAAAAAGCCTTGTGAAGGAGCGGAAGGAACGGGACAGGGAGGAGGAGTTCCGGCACAGGCGGGAAAAAAGAAAGGAAAGGAGAAAACACTGAGGCGGGGGTATCTATCGCTCGGCGGGGGGATTCATCCGCCGTTTCTTCTCCCAGAGTTTCTTCTGCCGGGAGAAGAGATAGGAATTCACAAAGAAAAGGATATAGAAAAATACCAGGACACCCATTAATAGCAGCATAACGCCCTCCCCTTTAGCGGTTGATACCTTAAGGATACCCCGGGACGGGGAGGGTTGATATGTGCCGTTCGGTATATTTCAGCCCCTTTCCCTGGCGTGGCGGATTATCCGATCATACCTATAGTATGACTTATCAGGGATTTTCTCAAAGAAAAGGGAGGATCCATAGGGAAAACGGGAATATATTTATTCCTGCCCCGAGGCAGCCCTGCTAGGATGGTCCTGGGAGGTCATTTTGGCAAATGCAGTAACATTCTTAAAAAATAGAGCCGCCGGGCTTCTCTATCTGGGTCTGGCAGCGACCGGTTTCTACAGCCAATTCGCCCTGGAAAGGGGGAGCATGGCCTCCCCGGAGAGGAACGGCTCCTTGCTCTATGCCTCGGGGCTGCTCTCCCTTTTACTCATGAATGTCATCTGGCTCCTTCTGGCCTATGCCCTGATGAGAATTTACGGCGGAAGGATGAAGACTCTGGCCCATCTGTTGATGCTTTCCGTCCTGGGGGGATCGGCCCTGGTATCGGGAACCCTCCTCCTCCGGTCCATACCCCTGTATCTCTACGGGACGGACCTTTCGGGGGAAGCCCCCCTTGTTATCGGCAGAATAGCCGGTGCCGCGGGCGGCTGGGCCGGATTCTTCTACTCCCTCTGGCTGATTCCCCTGGCCCTTCTCTTTCTCCGGGACAGGTCCCTCCCCCCGCCGATCCGTCCCATCCTCTTCCTCTCCCTTCTGACGGCCAGCGCCGGATACCTGTGGGACTTTCTCCTTTTCCTGTTCCGGCCGGGGGAGAACTCACCGGGGATGACGGATTACACTTTCTGGGGGGAAGTGGTACTATTACTCTGGCTGCTCCTCCGGGGAGCACAGGATGGGGGGGAAGAAAGGACCTATGGACGGCGGCATCACACTGAATTCGGTAGCTCAGATCCATGAGCTTCTCGGTTATGAACCTCCGGCCCATCCCCTCATCACCCTGCTGACCACGGACAGGCTTCCGGGGAATCTGCCCCTTGAGGGCCGGCGGGTCCTGTCCGAACTGTATGCGGTGGGCCTGAAAAACGGGGGGGAGTGTCCGGTCCTCTACGGGCACCGGCCCTATGACTTCGGGGAGGGGACCCTTCTCTTTCTGGCCCCGGGCCAAATCCTGATCCCTCTGGGAGAGAGCCGCAACGGGGGAACCCCTCCCTTTCCCGGCTGGACCCTGGTGTTTCATCCCGATCTCATCAGGGACACCCCCCTGGGAGAGAGGATTGGAACCTACTCCTTCTTTCTCTATGAAAGCCGGGAAGCCCTGTACCTGACCGGGGAGGAGCGCCCTATCCTGACCGGCATCATCGAAGGGATAGACGGGGAGATCCGCAGGGGAGGAGACCGTTTTTCCAAGGGGATTCTCTCCGGTCAGATTGAACTGCTCCTGAACTACTCCCGACGCTTCTATGACCGCCAGTTCCAGGAGGGGGAAAGGGAGAGCAGCGAGCTTCTCGACCGGTGGGAGCGTTTTCTCATGGAGTATTTCCGTGTCGACAGGTCCCATGACCCGGGGCTGCTCAAGGTGGAAACCGCCGCCCGGGAGATGGGATACTCCTCCCATTATTTCGGGGACCTGATAAAAAAGATAAGCGGCAGGAGCGCCCAGGAGCATATACAGCACGCCCTTCTGGAACGGGCGAAGGACCGTCTGGCCCGTCCGGAAGCATCGGTCCAGGGAGTGGCCTATTCCCTGGGCTTCGACTATCCCCAGCACTTCTCCCAGTTTTTCAAGGGGAAGACCGGACTCTCCCCGGGGGATTACAGGACATCCCTTTTTTCCCGTAAAAGGAAGGATTCGCCGGAAGAAATATGATAGAATCGCCCCATGGAATACATTCAGTGGCAGCCGGCCTTTAATCTGGGAAACGAAACCATAGATCGGCAGCACCGCCATCTTGTGGACATTCTGAACGAAACCTTCTCCTTGATGATGGCCTATGCGGAGAACGGACGGTTCATTGAGAAGATCGGGGAACTCAGGGAGTACGCGAAGGAGCATTTTCTCTTTGAGGAAGAGCTGATGGAGAAGATGGCCTATACGGGCCTGAAGGTCCACAGGGAGCATCACCGGAATTTTATCGGAGAACTGGATACCCTGGAAGGGAAAATCCGTAAGGGAAAGAAATCCGCCCCGGCGGAGGTCTTCCTGTTCATCCGGGACTGGCTTTTGGAGCACATCCAGGTGACCGACCGGGGCTACGCGGTTTACCTGTAGCCTACCATCGGGCCAGAAAACGGGCGGTATTGACGTTCCGCACCGTCATGGCCCGGTAGATCTTCGTTCCCATCATTTTCGTCAGCTGACTTTTCCCAACATTCTCCCGTCGCACATTCCAGATTATCGCCCCCGCTTCATAGAGGAGATTGATGTAATCCCTCTTTACGGGGAGCTTCTCAAGGATTTCCTCCGAATCCTGTTCCCCGAAGAGGTAGGCCACGTCGGTCTTCTGCTCCCCGTCGTTCATCCACGATTCGGGAATGGCCCGGGCAATGGCGGCTATCTCATCGGCGCTTTTCACAAGATGGGGAACAGTAAGGGAGAACTCCCTTTCAAAGCCCTTCTCCAGAAGGGGAAGAATTTCATCCCTGTTCCGTTCCGTGGAGAAGCGGATGTTCCCCGAATTGATGTAGGTTTCCACTTCCCTTAAGCCCAGGGATTCGTAAAGCGCCCTGAGCCTTCCCATCTCCACCTTGTTATTGCCCCCCACGTTGATGCCCCGCAGCAGGCAGATGTACTTCATACCCGGCCTACTCTATCACGTCGGCGCCGCCCAGGGCGATCCACATGACCGGCTGATCCTTCACGTAGAGATTCACCGCCCGGACGATGTCTTCGGCGGTGACCCTCTCCCAATATTCCGACTCGCTGCGGAACAGGCCCGGATCCCCGTCGTAGAGATAGGATTTTCCGATCTGCTCGGCGATGCTGGCGTTGGTCTGCTGGTTCGAGTAGTATTCGGTGACGAACTGGGATTTGTAGAAATCCAGGGCCCGGTCGATGGGAACGTAGGGGTCCGCCCCTTCCGCAGAGGAAGACACATGGGAATCGGCTCCCCCCGGAGAGGTGTAGACGCAGCGCCCGGAGGCGAGGATGTCCACCGCCCGGTATACCATATCCTCCACCTCATAGGGGACCTGGGTCTTGTAGATGCCGAAGCAGGCGTACTTGGCCTGGAAATCGTAGAGGTTGGCCCAGACGCTGTAGCAGGCGGAGTTTTCCGTGCGCACCACCTGGAAAAGGATATCGTCGAGAAGACTCAAGGCCAGTTCCAGGGCCGCCTTGTCTTCCCGGCTCATTTCGGGGAGGACCCAGTTGCCCCGCACATAGGCCAGGCCGGGGGAATCGTCAAAGACCTCCTTCATCAGGCTGGTGGAGGCGGGGGGGACCAGCCCGGCCACGGGGACGAAGCCCTTATCCGCAAGGGGCAGGGAACCGAAGTCCCGGTTCAGCTCCTCCCGGAGCTCCCGGGCGTCGTAGTTCCCCACGGCCACGAAGAAGATCCGGTCCGGGTCCAGGCCGGAGCGGTAGTAGGATTTCACATCCTCCAGGGTTATCCCGTCAAGGGTTTCCAGACTGCCGTCGATATCGGTCTGATAGGGGTGGCTTCCGAAGAAGGTGTCCGAAAGTATCTGCGACGCCAGGGAGTAGGGATCGGCCTCTTTCTGGGAACGGGCCATGAGAAGGCTGTTCTTCACCTTTTCGAACTCCTCCCCGTCCCAGGAGGGGTTGAGCACCTCGTCCCGAAAGAGATCGTAAATTTCATCGTAGTACTTGTCCAGGGTCATGAGGGAGAATCCGGAATAGTCGAAGTTCTCGGCGAAGGCGCCCACGGAGGAGCTCTTCTCATGGAGAAGGGTCTGAACCTCCTCCCAGCTGTAGTTCTCCGAACCGTGGGCGAGCAGGCTCAGGGTCAGTTTCTCTATGCCGTCCTTGCCGGGCCCTTCATACTGGGCCTGCCCCCGGAGGAATAGCTTAAGGGCACGGACATGGCTCGTATCGCTCACCTGAACGAAAAGGGGGATCCCGTTGTCCAGGGTCAGGGAGACGATCTCCGGTCCCCGGTCGAATTCCGCGGGGGGAACCTCCCCCGATGCCAGGGAGAAGATATTTTTTATTGCCATACCCAAAATCAGCCAGATCATTAAACCCTTCCTGGTTAAAAATTTTTGCCTCTTCATCTTCTCCCCCTATCTCTTCTGCCACCAGTAGGCCGATTCGCGCCGGATCTCCTCGTAGCCGTCGGCGGCGGGGAACTGACCGTACAGGTCCGGGTTCATCTCCACCGTCAGAAGCCAGGGCTTTCCGGTGACGTATTTCTTCAGGTAGGAGGCGATGGCCCGGTGGTCCACCCGCTTCATATTGTCGATATAGCCCTGGAAATAATCGGTGGAGGCGGAGGCCCACCAGAAGGAGTACTCGGAGATGAAGGAAGAGGGGACCTCCATGCTCAGGAGCCGCTGGTCCTCCAGGATGTTCTTCATCACCTCGTAATCCTCAGCGGCGAAGTAATCCGGGTCATTAATCATCACCCCGATCTCCTCCAGGACCGCGTCCTTGAAGAGCTCCGCCGTCACGTAGGGATCGATCCCCTCCCTGATCACCCCATAGGTTCCTATGTAGATCTGCCCCCCGTCCTTCTGGGTGTAGTACATCTTCCAGATATACTCCGGGGCGTACAGGCCGGGCACCTTTTCGAAAATGCTGTTCCGGAACCGGCTCTCCGGATCGTCCAGCAGGGTGAGGAGCACGTCCGCCGCATAGGTCGCCGCCGGATCGGCGAGCACGTCAGGCCCGCGCAGGTACATCTCTATCTTGGCGAATCCCGGATACATGGAGGGCTCCTGAAAGTCGGCCCGGGAATTCCCCTTCATAAGGGGATGGGGATTTTTGATGACGTAGGGGTCGGGGTTCCGCGCCCAGTCCCCCATGCGGGAATTCACGAATCTCTCCACCCCGGCGGGATCTATGTCGCCGGCCACGAAGAGGGCGCAGTTGTCCGGGGTATAGAAGGTCTTCT
>QKAI01000258.1 GCA_003246505.1 Spirochaetaceae bacterium
GGAGATACGGTAAAAACGGGGAACTTTTCGACTCCCTACTGCGGGATTTCTCCTCCGAGCATTCCATAGAATGGCTTGGGAAGCTGGGTGTTTCCGTCATGGAGGGCAACGGGGGAAAGATTTATCCCGACCGGCTCACCGCCAAAGACCTTCTCTCCCTTCTGATGGACAAACTTAATTCCCACGGGGATTTCCGTTTTCTGGGGAATTCCCGTTTTACCGGATGGAATGAAGCGGGGCCCGTCCTGGAGGGAAGTGAAGGGAGTATCCTCATTAAGGATAGACCGGTTCTTTTCGCTCTGGGAGGCGCCTCCTGGCCTGAGACCGGTTCCGACGGATCCTGGGTCACTTCCTTTGCCCATCGGGGGATACACACGGTTCCCTTCAAGCCGATGAACTGTGCCTTTACCCTGGAATGGTCCTCCCGGTTCAGGGAGAGCCGGATTGACAGACCTCTCAAGAACATCGCCCTTCACTATCGGGGTGAATCGCGGCGGGGGGAGTTGATGCTGACCGGACAGGGTCTGGAGGGTATGCCCCTCTACTGGTTCAGCCTGCCCCTGAGGGAGGAGCTGGAAGGGAAGGGACAGGCCCTGATCCATCTGGATCTGACCCCCGATCTCGCCGTGGACAAATTGCAGGCCCATCTGAAAAAACGGCCCCCCAAAAAGAGCCTCACCCCCTTTCTGCGGGGTACTCTCCGGTTCTCCCCCCAGAAAGCGGCCCTGATCCATGAAGCTCACCCATCCCCCGGTTCCCTGTCTCCGGATGTTCTGGCCCGGTTGATTAAGGCTCTTCCCCTGACCCTGACAGGTACGGGCCCGTTAAAACGGGCCATCTCCGTCTCCGGAGGGATCTCCCTGGAAGAACTGGATGAGAATCTGATGCTTCGCCGGTTTCCCGGGTTTTTCGCCGCCGGGGAAATGATCGACTGGGAAGCTCCCACGGGGGGGTATCTTCTCCAGGGATGCCTCTCCACAGCCCACAGGGCCGTCAGGGGCATGGGGGAGTATCTTGCATGATCAGAAAAACCGCAGCCCTGTTTCTTCTTTTTTCCTTGACCCTCTTCGCCGAGAATGTAAGGGTGGAACCCCTGGAATTCTGGCAGAGCGCCTCCGTTTGGCCGGACAAGCTCACCGTCGATCAGCTCATCTCAGCATCCCTTGCCGCATCCGGTCAGGAAGGTGATTCCCTGCTCGCCTATTCCCGGCGATTCCGGGGGCTCCTCGACGATTTCACCGCTTCCGAACTGCCCCTCTGGAAGGATTTTACAGACCGGGAAAAGGGGGAGGAGCTGCTTTTGTGGCTGCACAGGGAGATTATGACGGGTCAGTACCATGCGGATCAGACCCGGATCGACACGCTCCTTAACCGGGGGGACTACAACTGCGTCTCCTCCGCCCTGGTCTATCTGATATTCTCCCGGGCCGCCGGACTCGATACGGCGGGGGAGGAGACCACGGACCATGCCTTCTGCACCCTCATGGATCCCTCGGGAGGAAAAATCGACATCGAGACGACCACCCCCATGGGGTTCGATCCGGGTACAAAGAAGGAATTCACCCAGTCCTTTACGGGGCGGACCGGCTTCACCTATGTGGCGCCGGGTAACTACCGGCAGCGCAAACCGGCCTCCGACAAGGATATGATAACCCTCGTCCTGCAGAATCGAATCGCCCTTTCCCAGCGGCGGATGAATTACGAGAGCGCCGTCGGTCCCGCGGTGGACCGGTATTTCTTTTCGCCCACCGAAACCAACCGGCGGGATATGAACGATGCCTTCCGCAATTATGTCTCCCTCCTCAACGGGCAGGAGCGTTTTGAGGAGGCCCTGGATTTTCTGGTGCCCCTTTCCCGGGAGATGAATCTCCTGGGGAACAACGGGGATCTGATCACCATCCTCATTGAAAATCAAACCTATACCCTGATAAACCGGAATGCCCTGGAAAGGGCGTCGGATTTCCTTGAAATATGGAAAGGGGAGCTTCCTTCCCTCACCTATGATAAACTGATTCGCCAGATCAATGAGAAGAGGGCGGAGATCAGCCTGAACGAACAGTCCTATCCGGAAGCCCTGTCCCTTATCCGCGACATGAGAGACGGGGGAGGGCTGGGGACGGCAAAATCCAATGAGCTCATCACCTGGCTCCATCAGAATCAGGCCATGGGGATGATTAAGGAAAGGGGCGCCGACCGGGAGGAAACCTACTGGGGGATTCTCGCTTTCTTTGACGGTCTGCCTGAGGACGAGCGAAATCTCCCGGGGATCCGGGATCATCGGGAGAGATACCGGCAGAACTGGGCCGTTCTTATCCATAACCGGTTCGCCGACCTGGTCAACAGGGGAAAGTACGAAGAGGCCGGATCACTTCTGGATCAGGCGCTGGGAAGGGACAGCGCCCAGCAGGTATTGAAGAAGGACAGGGCCTATCTGGACCGAATCCTCTCCCCATCCCCCTGATTCCTCTGTTTTTTTTTCTTCCCCGTGGTATAGTACTTCATAGAAAAAACAAAAACACGTTCAGGAGCTTATCTCAGTGCCCTTCCAGTTTAAAAAAGTAGAGAATATCGACGGCCTTGTCATAGTGGATCCCGCGGTTTTCGCCGATTCCCGGGGATATTTTCTGGAATCCTTCCGTAAGGATCAGTTCGCCGATAACGGCATCGGGGAAGATTTCGTTCAGGATAACCACTCCCTTTCCTGCCGGGGGACCCTGAGGGGACTCCATTTCCAGAGGGATCCCGATGCCCAGGGGAAGCTCGTTACCGTCATAACCGGCGCCGTCTGGGATGTGGCCGTGGATCTGAGGGAGGGGTCTTCCAGCTTCGGCCGATGGTTCGG
>QKAI01000314.1 GCA_003246505.1 Spirochaetaceae bacterium
GCTTACCACGTACTGGCGGATGCCCGTCTCCTTCGCGAAGGCGATCATGCTTTCCAGGTTATCCGTAAGGACCTCCCCGTAGGCCCGGTTGAAGAACAGGTGGCACGATTCGACCATCAGGCCCCGATCCCGGAGGAGAGGCAGTTTCTCCCGGGCTTCCCCGCAGGTCCAGATGCATCCGGGCATTGCGCCGAAGCGGTCCACAATCCTTCGGACCTCCGCGGCCACCCGGGGATCCTCCTCGCCGAAGTAGATGCCCATTTCGTAGGCTTCGAAACCGTTCTCCCTCAGGAAGTCCAGGGTCCCCTCAAAATCGTCATTCAATTCGTCACGCAGGGAAAACCCCTGCACCGCTATTTTCATCGCTCACCTCCTATTTCGCGGCCTTGACCTCCGTCCACAGGCGGTCGAGAACCTGGTTGAACGCCCCCAGGTCCGTGTAGACTTCGCAGTTGTCTATAACCTCGGCGGCGGGGTAGATCGCCTCGTCGCTCCGGGTCTCTTCGTCCAGCCGGGCCACCACCCTGGGGAGGGGGGAGGCGAATCCGATGTATTCGGCGTTCTTGAGGGCTATATCCTCCCTGCACAGGAAGTCCAGGAATTTGTGGGCCAGATCCTTCTGTTCCGAGCTTTCCAGGATCACCCAGTTGTCGAACCAGATGTTCGATCCCTCCCGGGGCACGGCGTAGGCCAGGTTGGGAAAATCCTCCGCCACCCAGCCGTAATCGCCGGAATAGACCAGGGCCATGTCAAGCTCCCCCCCGGAAACCATCTCCTTCAGATTGTCCTCCCCGTAGACCAGAACAAGATCCTTCTGGTCAATGAGCATCCGCTGCGCCCGGGCCAACTCCTCCCGGTCGGTGGTGTTCACCGAGTATCCCAGGAGCTTGAGGGGGGGGACCAGGGAGTCCCTCACGCTGTTATACATTCCTATTTTCTTGGCGTATTTTTCGTTCCAGAGAATGGACCAGCTGTCCACAGGATCGGTGACCGTTTCCCTGTCGTAAAGGATTCCCAGGGTTCCCCACATGTAGGGGAGGGAGTACCGATTGCCCCGGTCGAAGGGAAGGTCCAGGAATTTTCCGTCTATTCCCTTGCTGTTTGGTATCCGGGCCATGTCCAGTTCCGCCAGAAGACCCTCACCGGCCATCCGCTCGATCATGTAGTCCGAAGGGCAGGCCAGGTCGTAGCTTTCGGTGCCCTGGTTCAGCTTCACGTACATCTCCTCGTTGGAGGAGTAGAGGCTGTATATGACTTTGCAGTCGTTCTCCCTTTCAAAGTCACCGATCACCGATTCGTCGATGTAATCACCCCAGTTATAGACCGAGAGGACCGGCTTCTCACTACCGGCGCAGGAGAGCAGAATCAGGCTCGCGGCTATCGTCAGTATGGCGGAATTCGTGAAGCAGAATATCCTTTTCAATGGTGTAATTCTCCTTTTTGATATATTTCTTGCTGTTTATCAGCACCAGGGTCAGGAAAATGACCCCCAGGAGCAGGGTGGAGAGGGCATTGATTTTGGGATTGATGCCTCTCCGGGCCATAGAATATACCACAATGGACACATTGTTAACCCCCGAACCGGTGGTGAAGAAGCTGATGACGAAATCGTCCACGGAGAGGGTAAAGGCGATGAGCCAGGAGCTGAGGATCGCCGCCCTGAGCTGGGGGAGGATGATGCGGGTCAGGCAACGGAAAGGGCTGGCCCCCAGGTCCAGAGCCGCCTCCATCTGGGAATCGGCCAGGGCCCTCATCTGGGGCAGGATGGTGACCACCACGTAGGGTATGCAGAAGGAGAGATGGGCGATGAGCAGGGTCCCGAAGCCGAACTTGAGGCGCAGGAAGAGGAAGAGGGCCATGAGGGAGATCCCCGTGACCAGGTCCGGGTTGATCAGGGGCAGGTCGTTCACCTTGAGCATCAGCTCCCGGGGACGGCGGGGGAAGTGGATGATGCCCCAGCTGGAGAGGAGACCCGCCGCCACGGAGAGGGTGGAGGAGATCAGGGCCAGAATGAGTGTCGTCTTGAGGGCGGTCATGATGGTCCTGTCCTGGATGAGGGCCCCGTACCAGCGCAGGGAGAAGCCGGTCCAGTTCAGGGCCGATTTGGAGTCGTTGAAGGAGTAGAGGATCAGGATCATGATGGGCAGGTAGAGGAAGATCAGGCTCAGGGCGATGACCGTCCGGGGGAAGAGGCGCTTCACCGTTCCCCCTCCCCGCCGACCAGCCGGTTCATCCCTATCATGATGACCATGATCACCGAGATCAGAATGATGGAGATGGCGCTGCCGAAGGTCTCGTCGGCGGTCTTGAGGAACTGCTGCTCCACCAGGTTCCCTATCATCATGTCCTGGCCACCCCCCAGGATGACCGGGATGAGGAAGGTGCTCACCGAGGGCATGAAGGTCATGGTGATGCCGGAGAAGACCCCGGGCAGGGCCAGGGGGAAGATGACCCGAAGCTGAAGGCGGAGCCGGCTGGCGCCCAGGTCCCGGGCCGCCTCGATCACCCGCCGGTCTATCTTCATGAGGGAGGTGAGGATGGGCAGGACCATGAAGGGGAGAAAGTTGTATACCATGCCCAGGAGGACCGCCCCCCTTGTGTAAAGGATGTTCACCGGATCGGCACCGAAGAAACCCAGGAGGGCGTTGAGGATGCCGTCCTGCCGCAGTATCGGCTTCCAGGCGTAGGTCTTGATGAGAAAATTGATCCACATGGGGACCATGACCAGAAGCATGAGGAGGCCTCGGGTGCTCTCCTTTTCCCCGTTGATGGCCTGTGCCAGGGGGTAGGCCAGGACGAGGCAGAT
>QKAI01000532.1 GCA_003246505.1 Spirochaetaceae bacterium
ATAAAAAGGGGAATCTTACCGAGTATGGTCCGGAGATTCTGGAATCTCTCCATAACCGAATAGATCAGGAAAACCCCGATTTCATTATCATTACCGGAGATCTGACGAATAATGGGGAGAGGCAGAGCCACGGGGAGTTCATCTCCTATCTGAAAACACTGGAATCGGAGGGGCAGAGAATTTTTCTTATCCCCGGAAACCATGATATGGAGAATCCCTATGCTCTAGGGTTCAGCGGTTCCCGAACCTACCCGGTCCCCACGATTACCCGGGGTGAGTTCTTGAATCTCTACGGGGAATTCGGATACAAAGAGGCCCGGTCCCGTGATTCCTGGTCTCTCAGTTATGCCGTAAAACCGCAACCGGGGCTGCTCCTTATCGGGCTGGATACCAATATTCCCGGATACGGATACGGCTTCCTGCAGGACCAGACCCTCCTTTGGCTGGAGGGGGAACTGCAGTTAGCCCGGAGCCGGGGCGAATCGGTCATGGTCTTTATGCACCACCCCCTGCTGGAACACTTTCCCGGTCAGGACAGGGACAGGGAGATGAGCCTGAGAAACCGGAAGGATCTCCTGAATCTCCTTCTTGACTACTCCGTGGAAATCGTATTCACCGGCCATTATCACGCCCAGGATATCGTATCCTATCAGAGGGGAGGCCGGACCATTTACGATATCGAAACGGGAAGCCTCATTTCCTGGCCCTTCTCCTATCGCATGGTGGAAAGCCGTCCCGAAGAGATCCGCATCAGCGGCGGGAGCCTGGAGGTTCCGGAATTCGAAGGCAGGGGCTGGGAACTGACCTACGGCAGGATCTATGGCTTCTCGCAGATGTTTCTCTCCCGCTACGGTGTCAGAGCCGGTGATCGGGAATTGATTTCCGATTATGTCTCCCGGATCCTGCTAAACCATTATGGGGGCAATGAAGGGGACAGGGAGGAGATCCCGTTCCCCTCAGGCTTAAGCCTGAAGGGCCGTTTAGCCATGGCCGTGGGTAAGGGGTATTACGAAGGGCGCCTCGGGGATCCGGAACCGGACGACCTCATTCTTGTCATCGGGAACAATGAGGCCGCCGGCACGGCCATTCCCTAACGGCTGGCGTAATTCGTTTCCATCCAGGTGCGGTATTCGCCGCTCTTCACGTGGTCGACCCACTCCCGGTTCTCCAGATACCATTCCACGGTCTTCCTGAGACCCTCGGAAAAGTCCAGGCTCTGCTTCCAACCCAGTTCGCTCTTCAGTTTGTCGCAGTTGATGGCATAGCGGCGGTCATGACCGGGGCGGTCTTTCACAAAGGTGATCAGCTTCTTGTAATAATCCCTGTCCCTTCCCTTTTTCTCGGCCATCAGCTCGCAGAGCCTATGCACCAGTTCGATATTCTTCCACTCATTCTCACCGCCGATGTTATAGGATTCCCCCGTCCGGCCCCGGTTGACGATCTCCCAGACAGCGCTGTTGTGATCCTCCACAAAGAGCCAGTCCCTGATGTTTTTGCCGTCCCCGTAAACGGGTAGAGCCTTCTCCTGGAGAATATTCTCAATGATAACGGGAATGAGCTTCTCGGGAAATTGAAGGGGCCCATAATTGTTGGAGCAGTTGCTCAGGGTGATGGGAAGGCCGTAGGTATGGTAGTAGGAGCGGACGAGATGGTCCGAAGAGGCCTTTGAGGCGGAGTAGGCGCTCCGGGGATCGTAGGGAGTCGTTTCATAAAAAAAACCCGTCTCCCCCAGGGATCCGTAGACTTCGTCCGTGCTGACATGATGGAAGAGCACATCCTCCCGGCCGTTCCAGAAATGGCGGGCCACATCGAGGAGGGTGAAGGTTCCCATGACATTGGTCTGGACAAAAACCTCCGGACCCTCTATGGAACGGTCCACATGGCTTTCGGCGGCGAAATGGATGATCGTATCGATATCATAATTCCCAAGGGTCTCCTCAACCATGGCCCGGTCGCAGATATCGCCCTGGACCAGGAAGTAGCGTTCTCCCCCGTGGCGGCTGTCCACATCCTTGAGACTTTCCGGATTTCCCGCATAGGTCAGCTTATCATAGTTGATGATCCGCCCCTGGAATGCTCCGGTTTTAAACAGCCAGTTGATGAAATTGGCCCCGATAAATCCGGCGCCCCCGGTTACCATGATGTTAGTCAGTTTTCTCATAATTCTATTCCTTGTTCAAAAAAAAGATGGAGACTCTCCTCCCAGGAGGGAACGGTCCAATTGAAACGGCTCTTTACTTTGCCCTTATTCAGAAGGGAGAAGGCCGGTCGTTTTACCTTGGCGGGGAATTCTTCGCTGGAACAGGGGATGAGGGAACATTCGGAGGCGATGAGGCCCATTTCCCGACCCTGGCGGTAGATCTCACAGGCGAAACCGTACCAGCTGGTCTTCCCCTCTCCGGAGAAGTGATAGATCCCGAAATCGGAGGAATCCCGTCGGATGATCTCACCCATGAGCGAGGCCAGGTCCCTGGTCCAGGTGGGGGAACCGATCTGATCCTCCACGACCTGGAGACTCTCCCGGCTGTTCATCAGCTTAAGCATGGTGTAGACGAAATTGTTTCCGTATCTGCCATAAAGCCAGGCGGTTCTGATTATGAAATAACGGTTCGTTTCCCCTTTCAGAGCCTCTTCCCCGGCCAATTTGCTGGCACCGTAGACAGAGACAGGGCCGGTTTCTTCCTCTTCATCCAGAGGCTTATCCTTCGTCCCGTCAAAGACATAGTCCGTGGAGACGTGGATGACCCTGGCATGAATCTCCTCGGCGATCTTCCCGATATTCCCTACTCCCGGTAGGCCAGATCCCGTTCCTCCTCCGCCTTTTCCACCGCCGTATAGGCGGAACAGTTGAGGATCCAGCGGATATCCTTTCCTTCGGCAAAAGCGCGGAGGGCATCGGGATCGGTGATATCCGTCTCCCTGTCGCTCTCATAGAGGGTCAGCCCCTCATTCTTGAGGAGACCGGCAATCTCCTGTCCCAGCATCCCCCGGGATCCGATAAGCCAGATCATATTTTCCTCTCCTTAAGCCATTCCGCCAGGGAAGGAAGGGACTCGTCCTTCGGCGAAACTAGAGGATCCGCACCGGGCCATTGAATTGCCAGATCCGGATCATTCCAGCGGAGCCCCCCGTCGTTTTCCGGGGAGTAGTACCGGGTGCACTTATAGACGAAATGGGTGTTGT
>QKAI01000374.1 GCA_003246505.1 Spirochaetaceae bacterium
GTATAATATCTTGCGCAAATTCATTTTTCAATAAAGAAAAAGTCCTCAATCTGACGATCGATTTATTACCACACAAAACGTAAGTCAGAAGGAGGACTATATGGATGGTAAGATTATCGAGATAAATGAGGATAAAGTCAAAGACCATTTAGGGAAATTCGTAAGGGATACGGTAGAAGAAACCCTGAATGCCATGCTTGAGGCAGAAGCCGATCAATTATGCCAGGCTCAAAGGCATGAAAGGAATTCAGAACGGCAGGGATATCGAGCAGGTCATTTTGAACGAACCCTTCTGACTAAAGCCGGAGAGGTTAAGCTTCAGGTCCCGAAATTGAAGAAAGTGACCTTTGACACTACCTTGTTATATCCCATAAAGTGAGTTAACTAGTATAAATACTAGCCATTTCCGTATTACTAAATCTACAGAACTAATAGAAAATGAAATAGCGTCTCTTTCGCACAATAGGATTCTTATTCATTCTCAATTATTCATTCTTCATTCCCATAAAAGTTCATCAAACATCCTTTGCTGACGATCTTCCGTTCCCCCCCGGTAAAGTTCGGGAGCCCTAGGGTTATCTCCTCCCCACCGAGAACCCGGGCCTTTACCGATTCGTCGCCCCGTTTCACCGCTTCGCCGATGCCCTCGATCAGGATGACCGAATTCACGGCGAATTTACTGCTGTCAATTTCGTCAACAATAAAGGGGAGCATGCCCCAGTTAATCAAATTGCTCCGGTAGCGCTTGGTGGCGTAGTCCCGGGCGATATTGGCCCAGCCCCCCAGCACTTTCTGCACCGAAGCGGCCTGCTCCCGGGCCGATCCGTCCCCCGGTTTGACCGCATAGATCAGGCTGCCCAGGGCGGTTTTTCTCAGGAATGCCGGTTTATCCTGTACCCGGGGATAAATTTCAGACAACCCGTCGAACAGGGTCTTCTCCTCTTCGGCGGTGGTTTCCCCGGCAAGCCACTTTTCCCGAAGCTTCTCAAGCACCTGAATAGCCTTCGCCCGGTCCACATAGGCGGGATCCTTGCGGCCCAGGGCAAACTCGGCCAGGCGCAGGGGGTTGGAGCGGTAGGAGGAGGTCTCCCCCGAAGGGATCAGCTCGTCGGTGGTGGTCACCGGATCGGTGATGTAGGAGGCCACGGTCAGGAGCAGGTCGTCGGGAAGGGTGATCATATCGGGCCAGTCCCTGATGTTGGGGCCGTAGATCAGCTCCTCTTCGGGACGGGCCTTGCCCCAGCCGTTGTAGCAGCGATGGACATAGATTTCCCCGTCGTATTCGTAGGTGTTGACCGGTTCGGCAGTCATGACCTCTAGTGCCGAGGTGAGAATGCCCCCATTGGCGGCGGTGGCGGCGATGGACCGGGCGTCCATCAGGGCCACGCAGGCCGTTTGACCCTCCCCGGGCTTGGACCCGTCCCGGTTGGGAAAGTTCCGCGTGGCGTGGCGGATGCTCAGGCCGTTGTGGCGGGGGGTGTCCCCTGCGCCGAAGCAGGGGCCGCAGAAGGCGGACCGGACAATCGCCCCGGCTTTCATCAATTCCCCGATGGCCCCGTCCCTTATCAGCCCCGCGTATACCGGCTGGCTGGAGGGGTAGGCGCTCAGGGTGAATCCCCCCGGTCCGATATACTTACCCTTCAGGAGTGACGCGGCTGCCATAAGGTTTTCGTAGGTGCCCCCGGAACAGCCCACGATGCTGCCCTGGTCCACATGGAGTTTCCCCTCTATCACCTTGGACTGGAGATCCAGGGATCCGTCGTACTGTTCAACAGCCGCCAGGAAGGGCTTCGGATCGGCTATGACCTCCCGCAGGGGGTAGACGTTGCTGGGGTGGAAGGGGAGGGCTATCATCGGTTCCACCCGGCTCAGATCGATTTTGATCAATCCGTCGTATTCCGCCCTCTCCCCCGGGATCAGCTCCCGGTACTCCTCCTCCCGGCCGTGAAGGGCGTAGTAGTCCCGAACCTTGTTATCGGTGGTCCAGATGGAGGAGAGACAGGTGGTCTCCGTGGTCATCACATCTATGCCGTTCCGGTAATCCACGCTCAGGCCGGCCACGCCGGGACCGACGAATTCCATGATTTTGTTTTTGACGAAGCCCGAAGGGAAGACCTTCCCCACCAGGGCCAGAGCCACGTCCATGGGACCCACCCCGGGGCGGGGCGATCCTTCCAGGTAGACGGCGATCACCTCCGGGGGCGCCACGTCCCAGGTCCGTTCCAGGAGCTGCTTCACCAGCTCCGGTCCCCCTTCCCCCACGCCCATGGTGCCCAGGGCCCCGTAGCGGGTATGGCTGTCCGATCCCAGGATCATTTTTCCGCAGCCGGCGAGCTGCTCCCGGTTGTACTGGTGGATGACCGCCTGGTGGGCGGGCACGTAGATCCCGCCGTATTTCTCCGCCGCGGAGAGGCCGAACCGGTGATCGTCCTCGTTGATGGTTCCCCCCACGGCGCAGAGGGAGTTGTGGCAGTTGGTAAGCACGTAGGGGAGGGGGAACGTCTTCAGCCCCGAGGCCCGGGCGGTCTGGATGATCCCCACGTAGGTGATGTCATGGGAGGCCAGGGCGTCGAATTTGATCTTCATCTGCTTCGGATCCTCGGAGACGTCATGTTTCGCCAGAATCTGTGCCGCCAGGGTTTCCTGCCGATTCCCTGTCATTCCCTCCCTCATCTCCCTTCCCCGGGAAATCACCACTTTCTTACCAACTAATTCAACCATTAATAAGCTCTCTTGTTATTCTTTTCCACGTAATTGATAAAGGCCGTATTCACTACCTTGTTGCCCCCG
>QKAI01000169.1 GCA_003246505.1 Spirochaetaceae bacterium
ATCTCGGGGGCACCGCCTTCGGGGATATCGCCTGCGTCCCCGCGCCGGGCCTCAAGAATCCCAGGGGGATCAGGGACGTGACCGAATGGTACATCTCCACGTCCCTGCGCCAGGACTATATACACCGGGTCTTCGAAAGGCAGTGCGACATAGCCATAGAGAATCTCAAGCGGATCTTTGCCGTGGTGGGAAACCACATCGGCGCCGCCTATATCTGCGGGACCGACTTCGGCACCCAGAACGGACCCTTCTGTTCTCCGGACACCTTCGACGAACTCTACTACCCCTATTACAAAAGGGTGAACGACTGGATACACGGCAATACGGAGTGGAAAACCTTCAAGCACTCCTGCGGGGGAATCGAGCCCTTCATCGACAGCATGATAGGGGCGGGCTTTGACATTCTCAACCCCCTGCAGTTTTCCGCCGCCGGGATGGACCCGGCCCTGATCAAGGGGAAATACGGCGGCAGGATCGCCTTCTGGGGAGGGGGCATCAATACCCAGCAGACCCTGCCCTTCGGAACGGAGGATCAGGTGAGGGCCGAAGTGAGGGAGAGGCTGGAGCTGCTGGCGCCGGGCGGGGGCTACGTTTTCAACGCCATCCATAATGTCCAGGCCGAAAGCCCCATCGGGAATGTGGCCGCCATGATCGAAACGGTCAGAGAATTCAATCAAGGGAGAAGTTAAGAAATGGAGAAATCACCGTCGCTATTGAAGAAACTGCTGGCAAGGAGGGAGGCCTCCGTCTTTATCGCCCTGGTCGTTCTCTGCGTTGTCCTTTCGATCGTCAGTCCCTACTTCCTGAAGCAGAGGAATATTTTCAGTGTCCTGAGGCAGATCTCCGCCATCGCCATAATGGCCGTGGGGGAAGCCCTGATCATCATCACCGGGGGAATCGACCTCTCCGTGGGATCCATGCTGGGCCTCATGGGGGTGCTTACGGCGGTACTGACTGCCTGGAATCTCCCCCCCGTTCTGGTTTTCATCCTGGTCATCGGATGCGGCGTCCTCATGGGTTCGGTCAACGGGCTGCTCGTTACGAAGGTCAACATCACCCCCTTCATCGTCACCATCGGCATGATGAACATCGCCCGGGGCCTCTCCCTTCTCATAACCGGGGGCATGCCCATCCATATCGACAGCATGATCAATTTCCTGGGGGGCGGATACCTGGGGCCCATTCCCTTCTCTGTGATCATCATGGTTCTGGTCGCGGCTCTGGGGGTTCTCTTCGCTTCCCGGACCCTGCCGGGAAGAAACGTCTATGCCGTGGGGAACAACGACAGGGCCGCCGAACTGTCCGGGGTCCGGGTCCACAGGGTGAAGGTGATGGTCTATGCCATAACCGGGGCTCTCTGCGCCCTGGCCGGAATCATCGTGGCGGGAACCCTCAACTCGGCGGATCCCAATTCGGGAAAGGGCTATGAGATGGACGTCATCGCCGCGGTCATTCTCGGCGGGACGAGCCTGAGCGGCGGGGAGGGGACGATACAGGGGGTTCTCATAGGAGCGGCCCTCATGGGGGTTTTGCGCAACGCCTTCGTCCTGCTGGGGATTTCCGCCTATCTGCAGATCGTCACGATAGGGATTGTCATCATCGGCGCCGTAGCCATAGACAGTCTGAAAACAATGAAAACAGCCCGCTGAGCGGGTTAATATATTGGAGGTTATTATGATGAAAAAGATGATGTCGCTGGCTCTTGCCATGCTGTTCTGCGCCGCCGGCCTTTTCGCCAACGGAAACAGGGAAGCCGCCCCCGTATCGGGGGGATCGGTCACCCTACCCGCCGGGGGGCACGTGGAAGCCGTGGGAACCGCGGATGAGGAGATCCGCATCGCCTTCCTCTCCTTCCAGAACAATCCCTTCTGGTTTCCCATCCGGGACGGAGCCAAGGCGGCGGAGAAATATCTGAAGAACTTCAACGCCAAAGTGGACTATATCGTCATGGGCGACGATCTGACCGCGGACAGGGTTATCTCTTCCATGGAAGTCGCCATCGCCAAGGAGTACGACGCCATCGCCGTGGTTCCCATCTTCGACGGCACGGAGATCGCCATCGACAAGGCCGTAGACCTGGGAATCCCCGTGGCCTCCTTCATCGCCGAAGGTTCCAAGCCGAGCAAGGAGCTCTTCTTCATCGGTCAGGATGCCTACAGCGCGGGACAGCAGTGCGGCCAGCTGATAGAGAAGTATACCGGCGGCCAGGGGAAAGTGGGGGTCATTACGGGCTATTTCGGAGCAACCCAGCACGAGCAGAGAATGAACGGGGCCCTGGATTATCTCAAGACTGTCCCCGGGATAACCGTTGTGGGCACCTACGAGAACCGGGACAAGGCGGAGGACGCCTACTCCCTCACCCAGGACATGATCACGTCGAATCCGGATCTCAAGGTCATCTACGTCACCGCGGGGGGGCCCTTCGGAGCGGCCAAAGCCGTCCAGGACCTGGGACTGACCGGAAAAGTCGGCGTGGTCTGCTACGACCATATCCCCGAGAACATCGGCTACGTCCGGACGGGGGAAGTCATTGGCGCCATTGACCAGGACCCCTTCGGAGTCGGTTTTGACACCCCGGTGTACCTGTTCAACTACCTGGTGGGAAACGTCTCTCCGGAGAAGACCATCAAGGTCACCCCCACCATGCTGACCCCGGAAAATGTTAATTCGATCTATCCCGAATAATTGAAAACCCGGCCGCGCCCTCCGGGGCCGGCCCGACCAAGAAGCGAGGGGAGGAAAGGATGAGTGAAGACATACTTCAGCTTATAAATATAAAAAAGGAAT
>QKAI01000517.1 GCA_003246505.1 Spirochaetaceae bacterium
CGCCAGATGGTCGTAGGGACGGCTCCGGTCGAAGCCGGTCTGGGAGGCGATTCTCTCTTCGGGAAGGGACTGGAGGAACTCCTCCATCCGGCCCAGAAGCCAGAGAAAGCGGTCCGCCCCGGTCTCCTTGCCGTAGATCCCTTCGAGCAGTTCTTCCAGTCTCTTCAGTTTGACCTTCCTGTCCCCTTCGGGCAGGATCTTTTCCAGTCGTCCCATGAAAACGGACCCCCTCTCATGCGTGTATTTATTAAGCATAGGATATTTTTTCCCTTTTTTCTCCGTTTTTTAGTGAAAAAACCGGCCCGTGCCATTATAATGTGCCCATGATCGGATCCCTTCACTCCGGCGGCCTCATCACCAATTACCAGTGCAGCGCCTCCTGCCGCCACTGCCTCTACCGCTCCGGGCCCTCCCGGGACAAGTCCTATATGGGAGAGGAAACCCTCCGGAACCTGCTCAGGAAGGGGGCCGGCCTGGGCTGCCTCTCCTACCACATAGGAGGGGGGGAACCCTTCCTCAACCGGCGGGGCCTCTACCGGGTGCTGGAGATCATGGCCGAAGAGGGGATCGGCCTGGACTACCTGGAAACCAACGCCTCCTGGTACGGGGATCGGGAGAGCGCCGTAGCGGTATTGGACGAACTGGCCTCACGGGGGTGCGGCACCCTCATGATTTCCGTCTGCCCCTTCCACAACGAGTTCATCCCCCTTTCTAAAATGGAGGGGGTCATAGAGGCCTGCCAGTCCCGGGGCATGGGATACTTTGTCTGGCAGGAGCAGTACTACCGCCATCTGGCCGCCCTGGACAGGGAGATCCCCCACAGCTTCGAGGAGATGAGCGACATCTGGGGGAGCGATTACCTCCTGCGCACGGGCAAACGGTTCGGCCTGACCATGAACGGCCGGGCCCTGGAGACATTCCGGGCCTATCTGCCCCACCGGAGGGCGGAGGAGATCCTTAGGGAAAATCCCGATCCCTGCGTTGAGCTGGAGGGGACGGATCACTTCCACTTCGACCTCTACGGCAACTATATTCCCCCGGGATGCACCGGGCTTCAGGTATACTGGCAGGATCTGGGCGGGGAACTGCCCCGGGAGGCCTATCCCCACTACCTGATGCTCCGGGAGGAGGGCATCGGGGGCCTGTACCCGTACGCCCTGGCCCGGGGATACGAAAACCCGGAGCGGGGCTACGTATCCAAATGCGATCTCTGCGAGAGCATCCGCCGCTTCCTGCTTGAAACAACGCCGGCCCCCCCCTTCCGTGACCTGGGGCCCCTGGAATATTATACCGGCACCTGAGCCGCCATCCGAGGAGAGACATCATGGCCTACAGCCCCATGGAAATGCAGACACAGAATTTTCTCAAGAGCCTGGGGTTTCCCGCCCTGACCGTCCACGACGCCCAGGAGCACTTCGATTTCACCCGCCCCGGCCGGCGGATCCTGGTCATAGGCCCCATGGGCTCGGGGAAGACGGAATTCTCCTCCCGGGTCTGGCGGGACTCCCGGGTGGCCCTGACCAAATCGGACGGGGTGGCCCGATTGACCACCACCGGCGAAGCGGACCGGAGGCGGGTCTTCTTCATCCGCTCCCTCCTCGACAAGGGCCGCTTCCCCGATTATCCCGAGGACGCCCTGGCCTTCCGGGGGGGCTATGAGCGGCTGGGGGACTCCATCGCCCACATCTCCCACTCCTTTGAACTGGAGGAGATCCTGGACAGGGCGACGGGGGCGGGGACCTGGATCATAGACGAGGCCTCCTTCTACGACGAACGGATCGCCTACGTGGTCACCAACGCCTCCAAAACGGGGGGACTGAACTTCATCTTCCCCACCCTCATCCTGAATTTCCGCAAGGATATCTTCAACCATACCGCCCGGCTCCTTCTGGAAACGGCCACGGAGATCATCCCCCTCACGGCCTACTGCGAGCATCCGGACTGCATCGTGGACTCCTTCTACACCTACCGGTACTACTCCATAGACGGGCATGAGTGCCCCGCCCTCTACTTCGACCCCCTCATCATCGTGGGGGGGGACACCCACAAGGACAGCCCCCTGGAGCCGAACTACTGCACCCGGTGCGACAAACACCACTACCTGCCCGGCAAGGAGTACACCTATCTCTTCCTCAAGCCCCTGGGAGAGCGGGCGGCGGGGGGGGACCTGCAGCCCCTGGTGGAGGAACTTTATAATATAAAGAACGATCTCCCCTCCTCGGAGCTGTACAGAAAGCTCCATTCCCAGTACGATAACGGGGAGGACCGGCGGGTGAATCTGAATGCCCTCAAGGTACCCCTCATAGCGGAAAGGGCCCTGATCTTCCTTTACGGAGAACAGAACCTCCTGACCGAGGACCAGCTGATCCGCATAACGGAACAGCTGGAGCTGAACAGGAGCTATCTGACCCAGACCCTGGCCAACAACAGGCGGCCGGTCAATCTGGACCAGAGGATAATGTGGGATTTGCTGTGATAATATTGCACGGGACAAGGGAGAATCGGGAAAATATTGCGCGCCGGGGAGGAATCGGGGAAACATATTAAGGAAAAACATGGCAGGCTTTTTGCAATAAATAAAGGGAGAGAGTACCCTTTGAGCAAGAAGCGCAGGAATGCCCTTCCGGAAATCCTGTTCCACAGTGCCACTATCCTCCTTTATCTCATCATCGTGGGAACCTTGCAAATCTATGCGGGTAAGACCCGGGAGTCCTCCCAGTTCAAGACGGAGCAGTTCGCCGAAAGGATTCTCACCGACTTCAGCATAAACTACTTCCTCAAGA
>QKAI01000087.1 GCA_003246505.1 Spirochaetaceae bacterium
ACTCCGCCACTATGGCGGGCTACTTGACCTGGGTCTCCATGAATTCCTTCAGGTACCCCCCGTAGCGGAAGACACCCTCATCATCCCGGTATCCGGCGTAGGAGGCCTGATTGTTCATGAAATCCGGGTAATTGGGGTAGATATGGTAGGCGCCGAAAAGTCCTCCGAAGGAGGAATCCTCCACCACGAGCCGATTGATATCCATTTCCGCATCGTCGCTGAAGGGGGGCCGGCCGTCCAGCTGGGGATTGTTCCACTCCACCCGGTGATGCAGGGTATCCAGCAGGGGCCAGCTGACGATCCCCATGGGCCGGGATTCCCCGTACCTGTCCGTTTCATAGGCCGCCGCGTGGTCCACCATGGCCGCCAGCCAGGCTTCGGTGGCGGGTCCCCGGGGGGCGGAGACGTATCTTCCCTCATAGGTGTAGCCCGGGTTCAGCCTGTTCGTTTCGCTCACCTCCTCCGGTTCCAGCTCCCTTCCCACCAGATAGGCGATGACCCAGGGAGAGACATCGCTCCTGTAGACGCCCCAGGCCCTCCCCCGCCGCTCGGGGATCGACCGGGCTCCGTGGATCGCGTCTATGTCCATGGCGATCTCTTCCCGGTATGTCCGGTCGTACTCCTCTTTCAGGTAATCCTTATCCGGGGGATACTCCTCGGGCCAGAGTTCCTGGATCAGATAGAGGGGATCGTCCCCATGGTCCAGGTTGTATTGCCGGAGGGTCCTGTAGAAGGTGGGAGGGAGGAGGGTATAGATGCGAAGGGTGTTCAAATGCATCTCCCCCATCCGGGAGAACCATTCATAGTAGAGAGCGTCGTCCTCCGGCGGCTCGGTGAACCACTTCCCCGGCAGGGCCGCGCCCAGATTGACCCCTTTGATAAAGAACGGGAAGATCTCCCCCCCCGGAGTGGTTCTGACAAACCTCTTGTCCACAATGGAGAATCGGTCTCTCCCTTCCTGGGCCGCCCCATGGCTTAAGGGGAGAACGCTTTCTATGTGGGATTCCACCCAGGGATAATAGATTTTCCAGTACAATTCGTCGGAGCTGCCCGATCGGTACATTCTGTATTTGCCGTTCCGGGTCAGCTCCTGGATACGGCCCAGCTGCACATTCCTGAGGGATTGGTCAAAGATATTCACAGCGAAAAAAGCCGAAGATACGGGGCGCCGGCTGTTTTCAAGGATGAGGGGGATATCCGGGGAGATCCCCTTCTCCCTCAACAGGTTCTTCCCCTTCTCGGTCAGGTTCAGATCGATGCCGGCGGTGGTCTCCGTTGATCCGATGGCCCGGTATAGGGGAATCATGTTGTAGAGGGGGACTTCCTGTCCCTGGAATAAGGCGCGGGGCGGCATTCCGGAGAAATGCTCCCCCCCCTTGAGATACAGCTGCTCCCCCGATTCATGATAAAGCCACAGGGTCGCGCTGTTAGCACCCCGGAAGTATCCGATCGTCCATCCCGTTCCCTCCACCTGGAGGAACTCCTCCAGGCGTTTCCGGAAGAGGACATGGCTCTCTTCGGTCAGGGAATACCCGTCGCAGAGGAACAGGTTGCTGTCCATGGCCCGGTCCTTAATCCCGTCCATGGCCAGAAGGGCTTCCCCGTCGGATCGGGCCGAAGGGAAGACTCCGGAAAGGACCAGGATATCGCTTTTCTCCTCGGGCCTGTTCCTTCTGTCAAGCCGGGATCCGTTATGGTGGGTGAAGGTCCACTTGAGCACGTTCATTCTGAAGGTGTCCGGATAGTCGGGATCGGTAAAAGTCACGGTTACCGGTTCCTGCCGGGTCCCTCCCGGCAGAAGAATCACCCCCCCGGTTATCATCAACGCCGCAGCCGCCGCGGCAAGGGCGGCCATGATCCGTTTCTTCCGCAGGGTCCGGAGATCTATCTCCTCAGTCCCCTGGTTGAATCCCCGGCGGCCGAATTTCTGCCAGCCCTTGTTTTTGAAGAGATAGGACACGTAGCTGACGGTGCGCCGCATGCTCAGGTACTGGCGGTAACCGAAATTCTCCCCTATGACCCGGTAGATGATCTCCCGGAAATCGGAACTTTTCAGGGACAGGATGCCCTTCTCCGAGAGGTACATGGCCGTGGAGGAGACCAGGATGCCCAGGAGGATGACGATGGAGAACATGAAGACGAAGACCTTGAGGCTCATGAGGCCCAGGAACAGGGTCAGGAGCAGCACCAGATATCCCATCACCTCAAGAAAGGGACCCAGCAGTTCGAACAGGTAGAAATAGGGAAACATAACCATGCCGGCGGTTCCGTAGTGCCTGTTGAAGAGCATATCCTTGTGGTAGATCATGATCTCGATCAGTCCCCGGTGCCACCGGTCCCTCTGTTTCATCAGGTCCGTCCGGTTCTCGGGCACTTCGGTCCAGCAGTTGGCGTTGGGGGCGTAGTCTATGGCGTACTTTATCTTTTGCTCTTTCATGTGCCGTGTCAGGCGCACGACGAGCTCCATATCCTCCCCCACGGTGTCCTTCCTCTGGTTTCCCGTGCCGGTCATGTACCCCCCCACGCTCAGCACGTCGTCCCGCCGGAAGGCCCCGAAGGCTCCCGAGATGATCATCAGGAGATTCAGTTTGGCCTGCCCCACCCTTCCCGTGATGAAGGAGCGCAGATACTCGATGAACTGGTACCGGACGAACTTATTCCGGGAGAGACGGACCTCCCTGATGAAGCCCTTCTCCGTGACGCACCCGTTTACGGGCATGATGTTCCCGCCGATGGCGACGGTCCTTTCCTCCCTGGTCAGGGTCTGGAACATCATCC
>QKAI01000323.1 GCA_003246505.1 Spirochaetaceae bacterium
ACCTGGTGTGGACCTTCTATCTGAGGGAGGACGCCCGGTACAGCAACGGGGACCGGGTCACCGCGGAGCAGATCCGCCGGAGCTGGCTCAAGAATCTCTCCCCCGACAGGGGCTCTTACTTCTCCTCCCTCCTTGACATCATCAAGGGGGCCGCCGACTACCGCCACGGGAAGATCGGGCCGGAGGATGTGGGGATCGTAGCCCTGGACGAGGGGAAGCTGCAGGTCACCCTCACCGAGCCGGCCCCCTACTTCCTGAGCATCCTCTGCCACTTCAGCTTCGTTCCGATCCATCCGGTGATGATGAACATCGCCGACTGGTCCACGGTCAGGAACATCCCCGTGACGGGGCCCTACCGCATCCGGTCCCTGGAACCGGGGCGCCTGGTTCTGGAGGCCAACCCCTACTACTGGGACCGGGAGAGGGTGGACATCAAGACCATAGAGATAACCACGGACAGGGATACGGCGGCGGTGATGAGAAAATTCAACCGCTTTGAGATCGACTGGATCATGTCCGGCTACAGCACGGCCATGCTGACCAATCCCAACGGCATGGTTCTTTCCCCCCTCTTCGGAACCACCTACTACTACTTCAACAACCGGGAGACGCCCTGGGACAGGGGGGATGTGCGGAAGGCCCTGGCCCTGCTCCTTCCCTGGGAAGAGATCTACGGGCAGCAGCTCATCCCGGCCCACACCCTGGTGCCCCACATCGGGGACTATCCCACCCCCACCGAACCGATGGAGCAGAACCGGGAAGAGGCCCTGAGCCTATTGGAGAAGGCCGGATTTCCCGGCGGGAAAGGGCTTCCGGAGATCGTGATACGGATTCCCTCCAACCTGTGGGGCGATCCGGTGCCCGTCTGGATGAAACAGTACTGGGAGGAGAGCCTGGAAACGACGGTGACCATAGAGACGGTGCCCCCGGGGATCTACTACGACGGGCTGGACGAGCCGGGCTATACCCTGGGCCATCTCTCCTGGGCGGGGGATTACGCCGACCCCATGACCTTTCTGCAGATGTGGCGCTCGGACAGCAGCTTCAACGATGCGGCCTTCGTAAGCGAAGAGTACGACGGCCTGTTAAAGCAGTCCGCCTCGGCCGAGGAGAGCGAGCGGTTCGGCGAACTGAGCCGGGCGGAGAAGTTCCTCCTCGAATCGGGGGAGATCCTGCCCCTGGCCCATTTCCCCTCCATCCATCTTCTGGACCTGAGGTTCATCGGGGGCTGGTATGCCAACGCCCTGGACATCCACCCCTTCAAATATCTCTACCGGAAGAACGACGCCCCGGTCCCGGATACGGCCTGAGGGCCTACTCCCGGTTCAGCTGGAGTATGATGAAGGTGGAGCAGAGCACCAGTATGTCGTGGGAAAGGGAGAGGAGCCACTCCTCCAGGTTGGGGTAAAATGCCAGGGTGCCCCCGGCCAGGTTCATCTCCAGGATAAAGCGGACGTAGACGATGCGCAGGAGCCAGAAAAGAAAGATGACCGCGGCGAACATGTCGATCGCCCGGCCCTTGACCAGACGGAACACCCCCAGTAGCAGCAGGGCCCCGGAAACGAGGGCGAAGATTCCCACGGCCATCTGGACGCTGCTGTCCATGGCCGGGTTTCCCGAAAAGAGGGAACTGACGCCGCGCACCAGATCGGACTGTTGGGAGCCGCTGACTTCCTGCACGCCCAGAACGATGAAATAGAGGGACAGGGCCAGCTGAATGAGGGTATTGCTGATGGTATGGCTTCGATTCATTTTTCTTTCCTTTACCGACGGAGGGTCTATCCTTACACTATCGGCTTATTCTTCGGGAAAATAAAGGGACTCCAGTTTATTCACCACTTCCCCCAGGGAGGGGGAAAGCTGCGACTTTACCGAGGAGAGACGCGCCCCGTCCCGGTACCCCTTCCTGAAGGCCTCCCGCAGGTCGGTCAGTCCCTCCTCGGACTGGTTATGGTTGAGGAGAAGGATCCCCCGGGTAAAGAGGTACTCCCCCTCCCTTTCCGGGTCCGATTCTATCAGTATGTCCAGAAGATCCAGAGCCTCGCCCTGCCTTTCCAGGGAGAGAAAGGAATCGAGTTTTTTCCGGTTCAGATCCAGAATTTCCCCCTTTTCTCCGGTCTCCGCCTCTTCCAGATAGGAGAGGCGCTCCTCCGGGCTTCTCTCCCCGGTCCGCTCCCACAGGGCCATGGCCGTGGGGTAGCTTTTATCCCTTTCCCAGAGTTTCTCCAGGGAGGCGAGGGACTTCTCCCCCTCCCCCTTCCTGGTTTGCACCAGGGCGCCGTTGTAGAGGGCGGTCCTGTCCCAGGGGAAGATTTCCAGCACCCGGCCGTACCAGGCCAGAGCCTCGTCCCACTCCTCCTTCAGGGAGTAGGCCACGCCCAGATTGTCCATGACCAGAAGGTTCTCCCCGTCCCGGTGATGGAGTTCCGTCAGATAGGGCAGAGCCTTGTCGGGGCGGTTCGTTTCCAGATAGAGGAGGGAGAGATTAAAAAGGCAGTCCCCCCTTGAGCGGTCCCCCTTCAGACAGGCCAGGTAATAGAACTCCGCCCTGTCGTACCGCCCCGCCCCGTGCAGGTCCCGGGCCAGATTGTAGTAATCCCCGTAAAGGGTGGCCTTTTCCGGTTCCCCGGCGCAGGAGAAAAGGAGGGGGAGCAGGAGAAGGAAGGGCAGCCTAACCCAGGATGGTTTCTTCAATTTCCCTGACCTGGTCCCGGTAGAGGGACGCCATATTGGAGCCGTAATCGGCTATGAGCTGGATCATGTTCC
>QKAI01000297.1 GCA_003246505.1 Spirochaetaceae bacterium
GGGATCGTAGGCCGAGGGACTGCGGGGCAGCACGGCCATGACCGCCGCCTCCCCCCGGGTGAGGAAGAGGGGTTCCCGGCCGAAGTAGACCCGGGAGGCGCTCACCACCCCCTCCGTATTGCGGCCGTAGGGGATGTTGTTGATCCACAGTTCCAGAATCCGGTCCTTGGAAAAATAGAGTTCCAGCCACCGGGCCTGCACCATCTCCCGGAGCTTCCCCGTCAGGGAGGCCCGATGGGGGGAGATGATCCGGGCGAGCTGCATGGTGATGGTGGAGGCTCCGGAGACGATCTCCCCTTCCCGGACCAGGAGCCAGGCCGCCCGGACCATGGCGGGGATATCCACGCCCCCGTGGCGGTAGAAGCGCCGGTCCTCCGCCTGAATGAGAAGCTGCACCAGTTCCCCGGGGAGCTCCTCCAGGGGGACGAACTCCCGTCGCATCCCCTCTTCCAGGGGCAGGATCTGCAGGATCCGCCCTTTCCGGTCGGTCACGTCCAGGCTATAGGGCCTTTCCAGAAAGGCTTCCACCTCCCCGGCGGGATTCCAGAGGATCAGGGCGAAGAGCCAGAGCCCCCCCAGAACCAGTCCGGGGAGAAGGGGCAGGAGAAGGAGGACCGGAATCTTCCCCTCAGCGGATGACATAGAGGGCACCGCCGGTTCTCCCGAAGACCTCCTCCTCGTAGAGGCACTCCGCCCTGGCGGGAGGCACGGGGAACACCCCGGGGCAGGCGGTGCGGAAGAGGAAGCTCACCTCCCGGCTGCCCGCGTAGAAATCGCTGAAGCCATAGGTGACCCCGTTAGTCCCGATCCGCTTCTCCGCGGGGAAGGCGCTAAAGTAGAAGCCGTCCCCGATGAAGCGACCGTAGCCCTCCCCGTCGTAGGTGGTGTCCGCCCCGTAGTCATCCTCCCGGGTCCAGTTCTGGTCGTCCACCCCCCCGTCGCCGGCATAGGAGCCGGTGGTTTCGAAGGAGGCGTTCAGAATTTCCGCGCCCGAGGGAACGGGAATGTGAAGGGCCACCATGTTGCGCCGCTTCCCCGAGGAGAGGACCGCCTTCATCCGGTAGGTCTCACCCAGCTTCAGCTTGTCCGCCTCCACGGGATGGCCCTTCAGGTCCTCGATCACCGTATAGAGGGAGAACCCCTCGTCCCGGGCCGTGGCGATCTCCGAGGGCAGGCCGTAGGTCAGGCCCGCCGTGTAGTAGACGGTCCCGGTCCCCTCCCCTTCCACGGTCAGGGGCATGAGGCTGTCCCGGGGCAGGGAGCCCAGGGGATCGGCGAAGAGGGAGCCGCTCCAGTTCTGCGGGGTCAGGGAGAATCCCCTGAATTCGGTGGCGTAGAGGGGGGTCTCCCCGGCGGTCAGGGTCACCTTCAGGTCCGTCTCCGCCTCGCCGGTCCGGAGGATCTCCTCGGAAAGGGAGGCGAAGGCCCAGAGGGTGTCGTTCAGCCGTTCCCAGCGGCCGTAGTTCTGCCGGCTCACCAGGGTGGCCGCGGCCAGGCGGGCCAGGTCCCGGTTATCCTCGTAGAGGGAGTGGAACCGGGTCAGCAGGGCCAGATCCTGGATCTGGGAGTCGAAATAGGACCGGCTCTCATAGGTGTCGATGATATCCAGCGTCCCGGTTCCCACCCTGGTCAGGTTCCGGATCCGCTCGGCCAGGGCCTTGTAGGTGTCGCGGCCCTGGGCCGTATTCAAATCCAGGCTCATGGCGGCCATGAGGAAGCCGGTCAGGCCCAGATCGTCCTTTTCATGGTCCACCAGGTAGGCCACGGCCTTGCTCTCTTCGGCGGGGCCGTTCAAGAGGGAGAGGGCGTAATGGCCGTAGAGCTTGAGGGCCGGGGAAACCTCGTTGCTGTAGCAGCTGCGCCGCACGTATTCGGCCAGTTTGTTCAGATCGAAGCTGCCCATATCCTCCCCCCGAGCCGCCGGATAGGTAAGGAAGTGCAGAAGGCGCACCGAAAGCCAGACTGAAGGGCGGGACATGTATCCGGCGATGAAACCGACTCCCCCCTCCCGGTCCTGAAAGGCCGAAGCTTCCCCGTAGAATCGGGTCAGAGCCTTCTCCTTATATATATCGGGACGAATCACTTTGAGTGTCTCCCCCAGGATGAGCTGGGGAATCACCCTGATCAGTTTATTGTCCAGGGTCAGGTCGTAGGGGTAGTCCGTAAAGAGATCGAAGGCCCCGTCCAGGTTGGCGAAGCGGGAAGAGGCCAGGGTCAGATCCAGGGAGCCGTAGCCCCGGGCAATGTTCGAGGGGATGACCAGACCTTCCTGCGCGGCGGCGGTCTCCTCCCCCTGCGGGGAGAGTTCCCCCGTAATGGTAAAGGTTTCCCCGGTGATCGGTTTCTCTATGATGAATTTCTGCTCCACCACCTCGCTCAGAAGATCGGAGCGGACCGTAAAGCTGGCGGTCACCTCCCCGGGGCTCAGGGCCTGCAGGGGATAGCGGATCTCCTCGGTGGCCCCCGGTTTCACCGTAACCTCCCGGCTCGAAACGCCGTTCAGGGTCACCAGGGACTCGTCCATCTCCGCGGTGGCGGTCAGTGTCACCGGCTCCCCGCTCAGGTTGGTGACGAAGAGGCCGCAGAAGGCCGTGTCCCGCACCCGCAGGACCGGGGGCACCGAGGTGCGTACGGTCAGGGGATTCTGCACCGGCACCTCCCCCTCCTGCCGGCCGAAGCGGTCCCCCTCCATGACCAGGGCGGTCATGCGGTAGGTGGTCAGGGAGTCGGGGAAGGTGAAATCCACCCTCACCTGTCCCTTTCCGTTTGTGATCAGCCCCGGCTCGAAAACGGCCAGGGGGGAAAAATCCTTCCGCCGGTTCAGCTTGTCCTCCCCCGGTCCGTCACCGCCGTAGAGCTCCTCCACCTCGTAGGTGACCGGATCGATAAGGTCGGAGCGGGAATCCCCCCCGTGGACGCCGTAGGCGTAGTTGTCCCGGTCGTAAAAGTAGGCGACCGGATCGGGCACATGGTAGTTGATCAGATCCAGAACGCCCCGGTCCACCGCCAGGAAGGTCACCTCCCCGTTCTCCACGGGACCATTCCCGTCGGACACGGTGATGAGGCAGGATCCCTTCTCCCCCGGCCGGTAGAGGGATTTCTCCGGCTCGATGGTCACGTCCAGCACCTTCACATCGGTGGAGACGGGGAGGATGGCCAGGCCGTAGCAGCCCCGGGGCTTGCCCAGGTCGGGCACGCCGTAGGTGGAGGGGGGATCCTCGGTGCGGGCGGTCCAGCTCGTAAGGGAGACGTACATGACCGGGCACCACTCCTCCTTCACCGGTATGTCGATGACCGAGGCGGATCCCTCCAGATCGAGTATCCGCTCCTCCAGGATGCCCTCCCGTTCGATGGTCAGAAGGTAGCGCCCCTTCTCCAGGGGAGACTGGACCATGATCCGGGCCGTGTCCCCCGGGTTATAGAGCTCCCGATCGGTGACCATCTCGATATTCTCCGGATTCCGGTTCTGCCATTTGACCCATTCGGAGCCGCTGGCGTAAAGGTCTATCTCCGTGCGGGCGGTTCGCCCCTCCCCGTCCGGGGCGGTGACTTCCAGCACGTAAAAGCCCGCCCTGTCGGGGATGAAATCCCAGGTGAATCCGGTGCCGTCGGCGCTGACCGTCTCCTCCCGGACGGGGATGATCTCCTGCTCCCAGTTACTGCTGATCCGGCCGGAGACGCTCCTCTGCCGGGCCACCTTCCACTCCTTGCGCACCAGCTTCAGGCTGATCGGCGTTCCCGCCGCGGCGAAGGGTTCCCCCTTTTCGGTGACAAAGGCGAATTCCGCGGTGGAGGTCTCCCCGGCGGCCACGAAGCGGGTCCACCAGGAGTCGGTGCTGTTCTTCACCCGGGCGCCGATGTAGAAATCGGCGGGATGGACCAGGGCGAATCCCCTTCCGGCTATCTCCTGGCGGGAGGGATCCTCCACCCGGGCTTCCACCCGGTAGAGATAGGTCCGCCCCGAACCGTCGCCCTCCTCCAGCCTTCGGGTGAGCATGGCCTGCCCCCCCGAATCGAGGGAGCCCTCGGTGCTGCCCAGGTAGCTGTCGTTCTCCCAGCCCCGGGGGCCGAAGACATATCCGTCGTATTCCGGCTTGCCCGGGGTGAACGTGATCGGCTCCCGGGTCCAGTCGGCCCGGTAGGGGGCGCCGCCCAGGAATCCCCCGGACAGGTAGGAGGCGGTAAGGGGGAAGGAGGCCTTCTCCCCGGGCAGGGCTTCGGTCAGGGGGGCGTCCACGGTGACCTGGAAGCCGGCGCGCCGGAAATTTTCCACCTTCAGCTCGATCTGCCGTATCACCCGGCCGCTCCCGGAACCGGAAAGGCGGGTGTACTCCATAAGGTAATCCCCCGGGGGCAGATCCTCCGGCACGGCCAGGGTGCCGTCGAAGGAGCCCCTCTCCCCGGCGGATCCCTGGGCCGTCAGGACCGGCTTGCTCCGCCATTTGTTCTCCCTTACGGTGATTTTGTAACGTCCCCCGTAGGGCTCCCACCGCCCCAGGGCCAGATCCCGGTCGATGCCCTTGAAGGTGACCGTCTCCCCGGGCTTGTAAAGTCCCCGGTCGCAGAAGAGGAAGGTAAAGGGCCGGGGCGCTTCCACCCGGTTGATAGAATACTGGTTCCACAGGCCGAACTGGTAGGGGCTGTGGCTGCCGTTGGGTTCGAAAACCGCCCGGTCCGAGCCGGAGACCACCTCGGTACGGAAATGGCTCCGCCCGTCCCGGTCGTAGAATTTCCTGACGAAATCCCCCTCCTCCAGGGTAAAGACGGCCAGTCCCTCCCCGTCGGTCTCGCCCTCTGCGACGAAACGGTTGTCGTAGAGAAGATTGACGGTAGCACCGGCGGCGGGCCTGCCGTCGGTCAGGGAGTTCACCCAGACCAGCACCCTGTTGTAGGCGTAGCGGACGGTAACACCCAGGTCGGTGACCTGCAGGACCAGGTCGTTCTTGTAGGGGCTCCAGCGGCTGTCCTCTTCCTCCAGCATCCAGCCCATGGCCACGGCGCCCCTGCCGTCCCCGTTCAGGAAGGGGGAAAGATCGATCATCTCGAACTCACGCCGGTTCCTCACCTGGCCGGAGAGGTCGAAATCCTGATTCAGCTGACCCTTGGTCAAAGGGGTGTAGGGATCGTCGGTGCTCCGGATGCCCCACTTGCCCCCCTTCAGGTTCTGGTATTCGAAGACGAAGCGGGGATCGAACTGGGCTTCCAGGAACCGGAATCCCCCCTGGGGGATGTAGTAGTAGCTGGTGGCCGGTCCCGTTTCCACGGTGATTCTCTCCTCCCCTCCCAGGGAGCGGCCGTAAATGTCCTTGAGCCCCTCCCCCAGAATGATTTCGTAGGAGGAGTCGTATTCGGCGGGCAGATTGTTCAGACGGACGTATTTGTCCCAAACCATGACATGGGAAGGAAGATCCGCCATATCCAGGGAGACGCTCAGGTTATCCAGGACGCTCTCCCCGTCCAGGGGATGGGAAAATTCCAGGTAGACCGGACGCACGTCCGCCTCCCCCTCCCGGGGGAAGCGCCAGCTGTAATCGTCCCACTCCCGGTAGCGGAAGGGGGAGAGGGTGGAGAAGGATCGGGAGATCTCACCGGAAAGCCCGTAGGCCCCCTCCCGGGAACGGGCTCCCGGGGGCAGGGTCAGGTAAACCTCGTCACCCGTTTCGGGCAGTTTGTCCAGGGTCAGCACCAGGGTCCGGTCCACGAAGGAGGGGGGAAGATCCTCCCCCTCGGGGCGGGAGGCCTTAAAGCTGTGCTCGCCCAGGCGGGAGGTGACCTTCAGGTAGGGGGTCAGAACCTCCCTCTCCACGGGATGGTTGAAGCAGACCGTGATATGACGGGCCGTTTCCGGGGGGATCTCGTCCATCTCCCCCTGCCAGGGCTCTTCGGGGGTCCCCGGATAGAAGGAGGCGATTTCCAGCTCCTCCGTCCGGAAGGAGAAGGAGACATCCTCCTTAAGCTTCTTACCCCCCAGGGAGGGGAGTCCCTTTTTGAAGGAGACCCGGTACTCCTGTTCGGTCAGAAGGGGTTCGGCGGGCTCGAAGCTGAGCAGCCGGGAGCCGTACCAGCGGTAGACCCCCTTCACCGGGGGCAGGATAGACATGTCAGGATATTCGGTCAGGACCGCCCCGAGACGGCTCAGGGGCACCACGGGCTGGGAGAAGGTCCCGTAAATCACGGGGCGGCGGTTCTCCCCGGGGAGCATCCCCTCGGGCCCCCGGTCGGTAACCTCCATGGGCTCATCGGATTCGGCCACGGGGAATTCCCCTTCCCCACTATCTCCCGGAGAAAAATAATTCACCGACAGGGCAAAGGGATCCTCATCCTGCCAGGACTCCTCCCCGGAGGAGCTTTCCAATTTCTCATAGGATCGGACCGCCTCATCGGCGATATTCCCTTCCCCCCGGTTACAACCGGCCAGGACCAACAGACTGATTATTACCAATGCCCGCTTCTTCATGCCAATCAATATACACGAGTTCCCCCCCCCTGTCAGGACCGGGGGAAAAGGATTTGATTGACAATCATGCCTCTTTTCCCAATAATGGAAAAATGAAACATCTCCACCGGGTTCCCTGCGCGCTGCTGGATACCCTTCTTTTCCTTCTCGCCTTCTTTCTCACCCAGAAGCTGCGGGCCCTCTCCCCTCTCCTGATATTTACCCGCACCCTGGAGTACAACTACACGGTTCCCCAGCTTTACGTCGTTCTCAGCGCCCTGCCCGTCTATATTCTCACCCTCTATATCACGGGCAATTACGAAGAGCATATCAACATTACCCCGGTGCAGATTTTCCTCAGGTCCCTCCTGGCCTCGGGGGTCATCTTTTTCTGGATCCTCATGGCGCTCTATCTCTTCGAAATCAAGATCATCCCCCGCTCTCTCATCTTCGTGCACCTCCTTATCAACGCCCTTTTTTTCTTTATCTGCAAATCCATCAGGATCTCCCGGCTGCGGAAGGTCGATTACCGGGTCATCATTGTGGGGGATCCCCTCAAGAACGGGAAGCTCTTCGAATCCATCAGGAAATTCAGATCCTTCCCCATCCTGGTGGAGGGGCTGATTACTCCCGAAGGGACCGGGGAGTACGGGGGTGACCATAGGATTCTGGGGAACTACGGGGAGATCAACCGGATAATCACGGAAAGAAAGATCAACGCCGTTTTCATCGCCTCCGATTCGAGCGAGGAGAAGGAGCGGATCATCCAGAAGATCCAGTACGGGATCTACGGGGCGACGAGGATTTACGCCACGCCCACGAACTACGAAATACTCCTCTCCTCCCCCCAGTACATCCGCATCGGGGATATTCCCCTGATCCGCATAAACAAATCCACCCAGAATCTTTTTTTCATCAAAAGGGCCGCCGACGGGATTTTCTCCCTTATGCTTATCCTTCTGCTGCTCCCCCTCATGGCCCTGGTGGCGCTCCTGATCGTCACCACCTCCCGGGGACCGGCGATCTTCCGCCAGAACCGCATAGGCAAGGACCAGAAGGTTTTCACCATTTTCAAATTCCGCACCATGTACAGGGAGTTCGAGGACCGGATCTACCAGGCCCAGGGCAAGGGGGACCCGCGCATTACCCCGGTGGGGCGCTTTCTGCGCAAATCCCGGCTGGACGAGCTGCCCCAGCTTTTCAACATAATCCGGGGAGACATGTCGTTCATCGGCCCCCGCCCCCTGGTGGAGAAGGAGGTCCGGGAGGGACTGGACACCAATATCTGGTATAAGGAACGGTTTTCCATACTGCCCGGACTGACCGGTCTGGCCCAGGTTCACGGGGACTACTATACCGATGCGGAGGAGAAGATGAAGTACGACCTCTGGTATGTCTTTCACTATACCCCGTTTCTGGATGTCTCCATTCTCTTCAGAACCGTAAAGATCGTCTTCCTCCGGTCCGGATCATAGCTCCCCCAACAACTCCCGGAGCCGGCTCGCCTCCTTCTCCGGCACATACCGGGCCAGCCCCTCCACTATGCCGCTGACGAGGCGGGCGGAATGATCCGCCGCGGTTTCCAGGAATTCCTCAAAGGAGACCGCCGCCCCTCCGTCGGCCCTGTCCGAAACGGACCGGACGATGACGAAGGGCTTGCGGAACCGGTGGCAGGTCTGGGCGATGGCGGCCGCTTCCATCTCCGCCACGGCGGCGGCGGGGAAGTGGGTCTGGATGAGTTCCTTCTTCTCCCGGTCCCCTATGAAGCTGTCCCCGGTGACAATGGTCCCCGTGCTTATCCGGATCTCCGGGATGCTCCGGGCCGCCTCTGCGGCTATTCCCACCAGGGCGGAATGGGGCAGGAAGGCATCGGGCATGCTGGGGACCTGGCCCCTGGCGTAACCGAAGGAGGTGGCGTCCACGTCGTGGTGGATCACGTCGCTGGAGATGACCACGTCCCCCACGTCCAGTTCCCCGTCGATCGCCCCGGCGGAGCCCGTATTGATCAGGCAGAGGGGATCGTAGTGGGAGATGAGCAGGGTCGTCCCTATGGCGGCGTTGACCTTGCCGATGCCGCATTTCATGAGCACGAGGCGGAATTGACGGCACTCCCCGGAATAGAAAACGCTCCCCCCCTTCTCCAGGGTTTTCTCCAGGCCGTAGGTGTTCCTGAGGGTCTCCACCTCCTCATCCATCGCCCCGATGATTCCTATCGTATCCATGGGCTCTCCTTCCTTTCTCTTTCCAAGTCTAGTTCATGGAGGGGAAAAAGGGGAGTTTTTTCCCTAATAAGTTGTCCCCGCTGATAAAAATTGGTACATTTACGGGATATATCGTGATTTCATCCTGCAAGGAGGCCCCATGGCAAACGCCGTCATACCCAAAAGAGAAGATATACCGGAAGAGCATAAATGGAATCTGTTCGCCCTCTATACCTCGCCGGAGGCATGGGAGGGGGACCTGAAGAGACTGGAGGGACATATCCCCGGCCTGGCCCGTTTCAAGGGCACCCTGGGCGATTCGGCGCAGCAGCTCAAGGCCTGCCTGGACCTGGTCATTCAGGAAGTGGACCTGCTGGAGGAGAGACTGGGCTACTACGCCATGCTCCGCCGGGAGGAGAACGTGGGGAGCAGCGAGGCCCAGGGCCGTTTCAGCCGCTACATGTCCGTGGCCACGAACCTGGCCGCCGCGGCGAGCTGGATCTCCCCGGAGATACAGGCCGTGCCCGATGAGGTGATGGAGCGGTTTCTCGCCGATCCCCTTCTGGAGGAGTACCGGATCTACCTGAACAAACTCCTCCGGTTCAAGCAGTATACCCTGTCCGAGAAGGAGGAGGCCCTCCTCGCCCGGCAGGCGGAATTTTCCCAGGCCCCCCAGAAGGCCTTCTCCGCCCTGACCAACGTGGATATGAAATTCGGCGAGGTGGAGACCGGGAGCGGTACGGTTCCCCTGACCAACACCACCTACGGCATGATCATGACCGATCCGGACAGGAAGGTGCGGGAGAGGGCCTACAGGCAGTTCTACGCCGTCTTCGAAGGGCACGCCCATACCCTGTGCGAGCTGTATAACGGCAGCGTGCAGAGGGACGTCTTCTCCGCCCGGGTCCGGGGCTACGGCAGCGCCCGGGAGAAGGCCCTCTACCCGGACAGGGTCCCCGGGGAGGTCTACGACAATCTGGTGGGGGCGGTGCACGACGCCCTGCCCGCCCTTCACGACTATTACGAGCTCAAGAAGGAGAAGCTGGGCCTGGACACCCTGCGCCACTACGACGTGTACACCTCCCTGGTGAGGGACGTCAAATCAACCCACCCCTACGAGGAGGCGGTGGATCTCATAGGAAGGGCCCTGGCCCCCCTGGGAGAGGAGTACACCGCCACGATCACCTCGGGGCTTCTGGGAAACTGGGTCGACCGCTACGAGAACGAGGGAAAACGTTCGGGAGCCTTCTCCGCCGGATCCTACCGGGGGGAGCCCTACATCCTCATGAACTACAAGGAGGACGATATCCGCCACCTCTTCACCCTGGCCCACGAGGGGGGGCACTCCATGCACTCCTGGTATTCGGTGAAGAGCAATCCCTTCCAGCACTACAACTACACCATCTTCGAGGCGGAGGTGGCCTCCACCTTCAACGAGCAGCTCCTGGCGGATTGGATGCTTAAGAACCGGGCCGATTCCAGGGAAATGAAAGCCTATCTGATCGGCAAGCAGATCGACGACACGGTGGCCACCATCTTCCGGCAGACCATGTTCGCCGAGTACGAGGATATCACCCACAAGATGGTGGAGGCGGGCACCCCCCTGACCGTGGACTCCCTCCGGCAGGAGTACCGGAAGCTTCTGGAAACCTATTTCGGCCCCGCCATGACCCTGGAGAGGGAGAGCGATCTGGAGGGCCTGAGGATACCCCACTTCTACACCGCCTTTTACGTCTACAAGTACGCCACGGGCCTCTCCGCGGCGATAGCCCTCTCCCGGCGGGTACTGGAGGGGGGCGGGAAGGAACG
>QKAI01000485.1 GCA_003246505.1 Spirochaetaceae bacterium
GGGGAGGCATTCGGGGAAGTGGGAGCAGATCCTATCCTCCAGGGAGAGCTTCCCCTCCTCCCTCAGAAGCCCCACGGCGAGGGAGACGAAGCTCTTGCCCACCGAATACATGCGGTGCTGGAACTCCCGGTGAAAGGGTTTCCAGTATCCCTCGGCCAGTATCCTGTTGCCCCGGGAGAGGGAGAACCCGTGCATATTGACGGCGTATTTCTCCAGCTCCCCTACAAAACTTTCCACAGCCCGGGAGGGAAGGCCCCCCTCTTCCGGGGTACTCGGAACAAACATGGCTCCTCCTTGTCCTCTTAAATTCTATCCCTTTTCCGCCATGACCGCAAGGTGCGGTTGCCCTTTCCCGCCCCAAAGGGGTATCCTCTGGAAAAAGGGAGGTCCCCATGGCGGAGAGTACCGTGATAAGAGTAGACAGGAACAGGGAAGGGGCGTTTCACAGCCTCTCCGAGGCGATAGGCGCAGCGGAGGGATACTGGGGCCTTCCGGTGACCCTGGTTATCGCCCCGGGAATCTACCGCGAGCGGATCCATATCACCCAGCCCCAGGTGACCCTGGAAGGGGAGGGGTCCGGGGAGGTGATCATCACCTACGACCACGGGGCCTATGAGATCCTGGCGGACGGGGTCAAGCGGGGCACCTTCCGCACCGCCACCGCCTTTATCGAGGGGACCGGTTTTACCGCCCGGAACATCACCTTCAAAAACGCCGCCGGACCGGGGGAGACCGCCGGCCAGGCCCTGGCGGTCTACGTGGACGCGGAACGGACCCGCTTCGAAGAGTGCCGCCTCCTGGGCCATCAGGATACCCTTTTCCTGGCCCCCCTGCCCCCCACGGAGAAGGAGAAGGGGGGATTCACCGGCCCCGGGGAGAACAGACCCCGCCGAATGGGAACCCATCTCTTTCGCAACTGCTTCATCGCCGGGGACGTGGACTTTATCTTCGGCGGGGCCCGGGCCCTCTTCGAGGGGTGCGAAATCTTCTCCCGGGACGGGGGCAAGGAGATCAACGGCTACGTGGCGGCCCCCTGCACGCCCCAGGGTGAGGCGTGGGGCTTCGTCTTCCGCCGCTGCCGCTTCACCTCCGACTGTCCCCCGGGCACGGTCTATCTGGGCAGGCCCTGGCGGGAGTACGGCAAAACCTGGTTCGTGGCGTGCGAACTGGGGGCCCATATCCACAGGGAGGGCTTTCAGGACTGGGGCAAGCCCCAGGGCCTCTTCGATTTCGCCGAGGGGGGCAACAGCGGGGAGGGGGCGGACCGGACGGGAAGGGCCTCCTTCTCCCGTGAACTGACGGAGGAGGAGATAACCCGCATCAGGGGGGAGGAATTTTCCCGGATATAGGGTAGCCTTCCGCAAAGGCCTTGAAGTCGGCGATGAAATCCCGGGGGGACTCCTTCCGGTAGACGAAATTCAGGTCCCGGATAAGGGGCCCCGCGGCGAAGGGGCGTGTCCGGAGGGTGCCCAGTTCCAGTTCCCGTAACGCCGCCCGGCGGGACATGACCGAACAGCCGATCCCCGCCTCGCAGAGGGATTTGATGGCGCTCAGGCTGCCCACTTCCATGATCACCGAGGAGGGGGGCAGGCTGATGCGGGCCAGGCGGCAGTACTCCTCCCAGTAGAAGCGGGTTCCCGAGCCCGTCTCCCGCAGGATCAGGCGGGCCTCCCTCAGCTCCTCCTCCCCGATGGGCAGGCCGGGAGAGGGGATAGCGGCTTCGGGGCCGACAAAGATCATCTCGTCCTTAAGAAACAGGTCGTGCCGGTATCGGGTCCTGTCAAAGGGCCCCTCCACCAGGGCCAGATCGATCTGCCCCAGATCCAGAAGATGGAGGATGGATTCGGTATTCTCAATCCGCACGGTCAGCTCCCTTTCCGGATGAAGGGCCCGGTAGCCCCCCAGGTAGGGGGGGAGGATGAACTCCCCGATGGTCAGGGTCGCCCCCAGGCGGTAGTGCTTCTTTCCCCCCAGGAAACCGTCGAATTCCCTTTGGAGCTGAATATACAGGGCCTCCGACCGGAGCGCCGTGTCCCGGAGCAGTTTCCCCGCATCGTTCAGAACCAGGCGGCGGCCCACGTGGTCAAAGAGGGGAACCCGGAAGTGCTCCTCCAGGGCCTTGATATGCTGGGAAACGGCGGACTGGGTCAGCCCCAGCTCCTCGGAGGCCCGGAGGAGGGTCCCCTGCTCCACCACGGCCAGAAAGGTTTTCACGCGAAAATCAAACATACCCCATCCTAGCCTTTCTGTTTATGAAAGTAAAGAAATAATTAAGTAATGGTAAGAAAATATAAATATACATAAAGTAATAAATCCCCTATGGTGTAGCCGGGAGGAATCCATGATACCGGGAATTCTTATCTGTCTGCTCACGGCCCTGGCCGCCTCATTCATCAGTCCCCACACCCCCCTGGACGGGGTGACCGTGGCCATCCTGGCCGGAATCGTCCTGGGGAACCTGAACATCCTCCCCGACTCCTTCGGGAAGGGGATCCGTTTCTCCGGCGGGGTTCTCCTCTCCTGGGCCATCGCCCTGATGGGGATTCGCCTGGATTACTCGGTTCTGGCCGAACTGGGCCTTCCCACCCTCTTCATGATCCTCTTCGGGGTGGGCCTCTCGGTCCTCTCCGTCCTGGTATTGGGGAAATTCTGGAAACTGGACCGGGACCAGCTGCTCCTGGTGGGCATAGGGAACGGGGTCTGCGGCAGCTCCGCCATCGGGGCGGCCCAGAGCGTCATCGGGGCGGACAGGGACAAGGTGGGCATCGCCCTGGGGGTGATCAATCTCCTGGGCACGGCGGGCATCTTCCTGGTGCCCCTCTGGCTCTCCCTCTTCCCCGGGTTCACCGAAGCCCAGAAGGGGGCGGTCACGGGGAATGTCCTGCAGGCGGTGGGGCAGGTCTCGGCGGCGGGATTCTCCCTGGGGGACGGCATAGGGGAGAGGGCCCTGCTTGTGAAGATGGGGCGGATCCTCCTCATCACCCCCGTCGTCCTGGTGCTCCGACGGGTCTACGGGGAAAAGGAGGCCGGCCTGCCCCCTGTCCCCCGGTACATTCTTTTCTTTCTTCTCCTCTCCCTGGTCAACACCCTCTCCCTGCTCCCCCCCGCCGCAACCCGGCCCGTGAGGGAGGTCAGCGAGTTTCTCCTCATGACGGCCATGGCGGGAATGGGCATGGGCATAGAGCTTAAAAAACTCCTCCGGGGAGCCGGTCCGGTCCTGGCCGTGGGAGCGGGGGGTTGGTTGCTTCAGATCGGCTTTTCCACCCTTCTGGCCACGTTTCTCTTTAAGCAATAATATGTTGCAAAAATATAGATAAATATATATCAAATAAATCTTTACAGATGTCAAAAATCTGATATCATGGGCCTATGCTTTCCTATGAAAACTATTTGTCCCGTTTACAGGAAACCCTCTCTTCCCGATTTGATCTGACCGCTCCCTATACCTTCTCCCGGCGTAACTATGATCTATACGGGAAAATGCATATTCAGAATAGTAAATATCTGCTTTCCGAAAAAGTACAAATCTACAACTACAGCAACAACGAACACCTTCTCGTCCGCCGGCTGAACCATGTCTCCCGGGAGGAAATTGAGGAGGAGATCGGCTTCCTGAAGGGGAACCTCACCGATCTGGTGAAACCGGAGAGGGGGCACATGTCCTCCCTGGTCACCCTGCTTTTTCCCGTGGAGGGGGCCGTACCCCCCGCCGCGGAACGGTTCGTCCGGAGATTCCGCTATCAGAGGGGTTACGCCTTCGGGTTCCGGGGGTGGACCGACATCATCACGGTAATCGTGTCCCTGGGTGAGAACAGGGTCATGACACAGAAAAATTTTATGAAGACGGCAGGCTTTTTCCATCCGCTAAGGGTCTGCCCGAAGGAGAGAACATGAGTTCCATCGTCATTATTCTGGCCAGCATCGCGATCTTCATCGCCGCCTATGTTCTGTACGGCGGCTGGCTGTGCAAAAAGTGGGGCGTCGACAACAAGCGGCAGACCCCGGCCCACGCCAGGGAGGACGGCATCGATTACGTCCCCGCCTCCAAGGGAGTCGTCCTGGGGCACCACTTCGCCTCCATCGCCGGGGCGGGCCCCATCACCGGCCCCATCGCCGCGGCGATCTTCGGCTGGGTCCCCGTGCTCCTGTGGATCATCATCGGATCCATCTTCGTGGGGGGCGTCCATGACTTCGGCGCCCTGGTCGCCTCCATCCGGCACGACGGCAAGTCCATCGGGGAGATCATAGAGAAGAATATCGGCACCCGGGGCAAGAAGCTCTTCGCCATCTTCGCCTGGCTGACCCTCATCCTGGTCGTGGCGGCCTTCCTGAACATCGTGGCCTCCACCTTCGCCGCCACTCCCCAGGCGGCCACCGCCTCCCTGCTGTTCATGGCCGTGGCGGTGCTCTTCGGTTTCGCCGTCTACCGCCGGGGCCTCAACCTGGCCCTCTCCTCTGTCATCGGCGTGGCCCTCCTGGCCGGCTGCATCTACCTGGGCATGCTCTTTCCCCTCACCCTCCCGGCCAAGGCCTGGATGTGGATCCTCCTGGGCTACATCTTCATCGCCTCGGTCACCCCCGTCTGGATTCTCCTCCAGCCCCGGGACTACCTCAACTCCTTCCTCCTGTTCGCCATGATAGGCGGCGCGGTCCTGGGGCTGATCTTCGCCCGGCCCCACATGAACAGCGAATTCGTCCCCGCCTTCACCGGCTTCAAGGTGAACGGAGCCTACATGTTCCCCATCCTCTTCGTCACCGTGGCCTGCGGCGCCATCTCCGGCTTCCACTCCCTGGTCGGATCGGGAACCTCCTCCAAGATGGTGGACAAGGAGCAGGACGCGAAGCTAATCGGATTCGGGGGCATGCTCATCGAGGGCGTGCTGGCGGTCATCTCCCTCATCGCCATCGGCGCCGTGGGCATGCAGAAGGGCGGGGCCATCCCCACCTTTTCCATCGGCGTGGCCACCTTCATGAACTCCTTCGGCCTCTCCATGGACATCGGGGTCCCCTTCATCGCCCTGGCCATCTCCGCCTTCGCCCTGACCAGCCTTGACACGGCCACCCGGCTGGCCCGGTTCATCTTCCAGGAGTTCTGGTCCACCGGCGCGGAAAAGGAGCAGAAGCCCGCGGCGAAGGTGCTGACCAACATCTACGTGGCCACGGCCATATCCGTGGCCATCGGGGGATTCCTCGGCTTCACCGACTGGCAGACGATCTGGCCCATCTTCGGTTCCGCCAACCAGCTCCTGGCCGCCCTGGCCCTGCTGGCGGTGGGCGCCTGGCTGGCGAAGGCCGGAAAGAGCAACATCATGGTCAAGATCCCCATGGTCTTCATGTTCCTGGTGACCCTGACCGCCCTGGTCTTCGTGGCCCAGGCCAACATCCTGTCGGGCAACTACATCCTGGTCTTCTTCGCGGTCGTGCTCTTCGTTCTCTCCCTGGTACTCATCAAGGAGTCCTACAAGGTCCTGTTCTCCCGGGGAACGGCGGAAAGCCTCTCCCAGGCCGTATAGGTTTATCTTCCTTTGCTGACAGACCGCCCTCCGGGGCGGTTTTTTTTCTCCATTTCTATGGTATAATCCTCCCAGCAGAAGAGGAGGCTTTATATGACCCTGTACACCGCGTTGATCACCCTTATCCTTATCATGGACCCCTTCGGGAACATTCCCCTTTTTCTGACCACCCTGGAGCGCTTCAGGACCGAAAGAAGGCGTTTCATCATCCTCCGGGAGAGCCTTTTCGCCTTTGTCATCCTGGCGGTCTTCCTCTTCTTCGGCCAGTACATCCTCAAGGGGCTCCAGCTCTCCCAGGCCGCCCTGAGCCTCTCCGGGGGAATCATCCTCTTCCTCATCGCCATACGCATGATCTTCCCCGGAACGGAGCAGAGGGAGGAGAAGCACAAGGCCCTCACCGAGGAGGAGCCGGAGGATCCCATCCTGGTCCCCCTGGCCGTCCCCCTCCAGGCGGGGCCCTCGGCCATGGCCTTCGTGATCCTCTCCTCCAGCCGCTTCCCCGAGGAGAGGCCCATGCTGCTCCTCGCCCTGCTGGGGGCCAGCCTGTTCTGCACGGCGGTCCTCCTTCTTTCGGACATGCTCCGCAAGGTCCTGGGGAACCGGATCCTCCGGGCCATAGAGAAGCTCATGGGGATGATCCTCACCACCATGGCCATCCAGATGCTCCTCTCCGGAATGAGCGATTATATCAAGTGACACTCCCCAATCTGTCAAGAGCGGGGTATCCCTTTCCCCTATAATGGGCCCATGAAGGAGCGGGCAGCATGAGAATCGCCATCATCGGGTCTTCGGGCCACAAGAACTATGTCCTGGATACCCTGGACGAAAAATCGGCGGTCGTCGCCTACGCCCCGGGGACGGAGGGGGAGGATATCTCCGCCATGGCCGCCCATCCCGCCCTCAAGGGGGCCCGGGCTTACGGGGACTGGAAGACCCTCATGGACGAGGTCCAGCCGGAGATGGTGGTGAACAACACCTGGTACGGCCTGGCCGCCCCGGTCACACTCTACGCCCTTAAGAGGGGGTGCCACGTCTTCGCCGAAAAGCCCCTGTCCGGAACGGAGGAGGAGCTTTCGGAGATAGAAAAGGCCTGGAGAGAGTCCCCGGCCTATCTGGCGGGGATGTTCGGCATCTCCTACGAGCCCCCCCTCCATACGGTTTCGGAGTATCTGAAAAAGGGGGGCATAGGCGAAATCCGCCTCATCAATACGCAAAAGTCCTACAAACTGGGGAAACGGCCCGATTACTACGGGGACAGGGCCACCTATACGGGGACCATCCCCTGGGTGGGCGCCCACGGGATCGACTGGATACACCGGTTCGCGGGGAAGAAGTTCCGGACCCTGAGCGCCTACCACACCACCGCCTGCAACGGGGGGAACGGCACCCTGGAGGCCACGGCGGTCTGCGCCTACCGCCTGGAGGATGACGTCCTGGCCACCCTGAGCATAGACTACCTGCGCCCGGGGGGAGCGGAGACCCACGGGGACGACCGGACCCGCATCGTGGGAACGAAGGGGGTCATAGAGGCCATGGGAGGGAAGGTGACACTGACCGACGAAAGGGGCACCCGGGAGCTTCCCCTGGCCGAGGCGCCCCTGATCTTCCCGTCCCTGCTCCGGGACATCCGTTCCGGCAGGGGCCGGGAGGAGTGGGCCCGCCACGCCCTCTACGTCACCGAGATCTGCCTTAAGAGCCGCCTGGCCGCGGACCGGGAGGAGACGATCCGCCTTTAGCGGAGGATTATGGAAAACATTTCCCCAGAGCCGATAATGAACAGTCTCAAAGGGGGTGTCGAACCCCGCTTCGGCCGGGAGTTCTTCGCCACCGAGCCGCCCCGGGAGGTGTGGGAAATCCCCTTCCGGGAGGGTTTGAGGAGTGCCCTGGGACTGCCCCCGGTGGAGTGGTCCGGGGCCGAGCCGGTTCCGGGGGAGTCCCGGATGATGGAGAACTACCGGCAGGAGACCTATCGCCTCTGCCGGGAGGGGGAGGACCTCTTTCCCCTGGTCATCCTGACCCCGGAATCCCGCCGGGAGGGGGACCCGGTAATCCTCGCCTTCTCCGGCCACGGGCCGGGCGTCGCCGCCATGACCGGGGACTACGAACCGGAGGAGTGCCATCATAACTTCGGCCGCACCCTGGCCCGGGCGGGATTCACCGTGGTGATGCCCGAGATCATCGGCTTCGGCCTGAGCCGCCTGGAAAAGGACCGGACCAGCCCGGGGGAGACCTCCTGCCGGACCCTGGCCTCGGAGCTGTTGACCCTGGGGTTCACCCTCACCGGGCTGCGCCTGCGCCAGGGGCTCGCCCTGCTGGATCTGATCGGGAGGCGCTACGGAAAGGTCCCCCTGGGCTGCTTCGGCTTCTCCGGGGGCGGGCTCCTGGGTTACATGCTCGCCGCCCTGGACACCCGCATCGACGCCCTGGGGCTGACCGGCTACTGCTCCACCTTTCCCGCCAGCATCCTCACGGTCACCCACTGCCTGGACAACTACGTCCCCGGCCTCTACCGGCTCTGCGACCAGCCGGAGATCGCCCGCCTGGTCGCCCCCCGGCCCCTTTTCGTGGAGGCGCGCCGGGAGGACCCGGTGTTCCCCTTCCCCGGGGCCGAGGAGGCGCAGGAGAGGATGGGGGCCGCCTACCGGGGGAAGGGCGGGAGGGATTCCTTTGTATTCCACCCCATGGAGGGGGGCCATGAGATTCACGGCCTTAAGATGATAGAATGGTTCCGGGAGGTACTGAAATGACGAGAGAAGCCTGCGTGGAGATGATCCGCGAAAAACTGAGGAAAAGCGCCGGGAATGATCGGGACGACCGCCCCCTGGTGGAGTCCTTCTTCCTGGGGGGAAGCGAGATCCGTCCCCTCATGATCATCTGCCCCGGCGGGGGATACGGCTTCACCTCCCCCCGGGAGAGCGGCCCCGTGGCCCGGGCCTACAACGACGCCGGCTACCACTGCCTGGTCCTGCACTACCGGGTGGCCCCCCACCGTTTTCCCGAGGGCCTGACCGACCTCTCCAACGCGGTGGCCCTGTCCCGGCAGAACAGCGAAGCCCTGGGGGTTAAGCCGGACCGGATCTTCGTCTGCGGCTTCTCCGCCGGGGGGCACCTCGTGGCCAGCCTGGGGGTCCACTGGAACAAGCCGATCCTGCGGAACGACTTCTGCTGCGAAAAGGGGGTGAACCGGCCCGACGCGCTCATCCTCTCCTATCCGGTCATCTCCTCCGGGGAGTACGCCCACCGGGGCTCCTTCGACAATCTGCTGGGGGAGGGGTACGAGCCTAAGATGGGGGAGTTTCTCTCCCTGGAGAAGCAGGTGAGCGGCGAAACGCCCCCCACCTTCATCTGGCATACCCAGGAGGACAAGTCGGTCCCCGTGGAGAACACCCTGCTCTTCGCCGGGGCCCTGCACCGGGCGGGGGTGACCATGGAGATGCACGTCTACCCCTACGGGAAGCACGGGGCGTCCCTGGCCACGCAGGAGGTCAGCACCGACGAGACCGATTACGACGATCCCCATCTGGCGACCTGGCACGGCCTGAGCGTCCAGTGGCTGGAGGGGCTGCGCTTCCCCGGATAGGGGGGCTAGCGGTTCTCCCGGTACTCGGTGGGGCTTATCCCCTTGATCTTCTTGAAGGCCCTGCGGTAGGTGCGCACGTTGGAGTAGCCCGATTTAAGGGCCACCTCGTTGATGGAGAGGCTCATGTCGTCCAGGAGCTCCGTGCTCTTTGAGAGCCTGTTCCTTTCCAGAAGGGCGTAGAAGTTCTCCCCCCCCTGCTGCTTGAAGAGGTGGGAGAGGTAGCCCTCGCTCCGGTTGAAGGCCCGGGAGAGGCTGCTCAGGGTCAGGTTCGGATCGGCGTAGTTCTGTTCAATGTAGTCGTAGAGGGATTCGAGGAGCTTGTCCTGGATGCTCTTTTTGTTCTCCTGGGAGCTGCGGCTCACGTTTTCCAGGGCCGCCAGGACCCGGTCCTTCATGAGGGAGGGCTCCTCCTCGGGGAGGTGGTCGTAGTCGGAGAACTCCATGGAGTCCGGGCGGAGACGGTTGATGAGGCCCCGCAGGTCGGAGAGGTAGAGCTTGAGCATGTGGGCTGATATCTGCTTTTTCTTGATGTTCTCCTCCCAGTTCTCCAGGAAGAGCTCCCGGGCCAGCTCGTAGTTCCCCGATTTCCCCAGGAGGATGAGCTTCTGGAGGAACTCCATGGGAAGGTTGTACTGCTCCTTCTCCAGGGAGAAATTCTCGTAGCAGATGACCCCCCGCTTCTTGTCCTCCTCGGTGGACTCCTCCATGACCAGGCGGGCCTGGAGGTAGGAGGAGTTGAGGTTGTACGCCTCGTTGACCGGATCGCCCACGGTCCAGAAGACGTTGATGTCGTGGCGGAAGAGGATCTGGTTGATCCGGCCGATCTCCTCGGTGGCCCGGGAGAACCAGAGCTCCCGGTCCTCGGAGCTGTCCGTGCAGAAAATGTAGCCTATGGAGTTGCTGTCCAGGTCCATCCAGTAGGAGGGGTTGGGGCTTGCGGACCGGACCAGTTCCAGCACGGTGAGCTTGAGGGTCCTCGCTTCCTCCATGATCGCCCGGTCCATGTCGGCGGGTTCGAAGTAGAAGTTGAGGAGGATGATGCCGTAGAGGCCCCGGGGGAGTTCCTTGTCCAGATAGGAGCTGAGGGAGTTCATCTCCCCGGGGGATTCGAAGCCGTACTTCACCAGGCGGTAGTAGTAGGCCTCGCCGATTTTGCTTTTGTGCCGGGCCACGATGGATTCCAGGGTGTCCTTGCTGCTGATGATCTGTTCCACCGCCCGGTTCAGGCTGTCGTAGGGGGAGACCCGCCGGGAGGGGCTCTCCTGGGGGACGGTCAGCTTCTCCGACAGGTGGCGCAGGGGATCCGCGTTGGCCCGGGAGAAGTAGATGGCCGC
>QKAI01000008.1 GCA_003246505.1 Spirochaetaceae bacterium
CGATAATAACTCAATCCTTAAGGGATGTGTTTCCACCTATTGGAAACGTTTCATTTTTGATTTTTCATATGGAATTTCATGCCATTCCTTCCCGATCCTTTCATCGGGAGAACTCTCCCATACCCCCCGGGACAGGAAGGAAATACAAAAAAAACATCCTCTCTACATAAAAAATAATCATTTCTGCCATATTATTGCCATATTCTTAGCCGATAAATAAAAAAGTAAGTAAAACTATATTAAAGGATTTGCTGCCATGTTTTTTATTATGAGCCTTTCCCTTTTGTCTGTTATCCTTCTCATGCTTTTCAAAGGCTGGAATCGGGAAGAGAACTGAATGAAGCGACTTTTTCTCCTGATACCCGCGTTTCTCGTGCTGTCCTCCCTCTGGACAGAGGGTAAGGGGGAGAAAAATAACATCCCCGCCGATCGGGCCCCGATGGTCATGGTCTACCTGGAAGGGGAAGTCCTTGTCAATGGGAATCCCGCCGAAGAGGGCCAGGTCATCCCCACGGGAGCCACGGTCGATACGGGAGCCGACGGATACTGTGAGATCGTATTCGGGGGCCAGAACATTTTCCGCGTAGAACCGGGAACAATCACCCGGCTCGATATCGGGACCGGAGCGGGGACGATTGAACTCCAGAAGGGATCCCTGGCGCTGCTCCTGGACAAACTGGAAGTTCTGGGCCTGGGAGACAAACCCTTCACCTTCGCCACCCCCGTTACCACGGCGGGAATACGGGGCACCGCGTTTTACGTGAAGGTGGAATCCCCCGAATCGGTCTACTTCTGCTGCTGCAACGGGACCATCGATCTTACGGACAGCAGGGGCGGCAATCCCCTAACCCTGGATACGAAGCACCACCATGCGGTGCGTTACACCCGGCAGGGTCAGGACTATTCCTTCGCCGACGCTCCCCTCCTCTACCACGACGACCGGGAGATGGACAACCTGGCCGAAAAAATCAACGTAACCATTCCCTGGTCCGGATCGGCCTACGCTTACTGACCTTCCCTTGACGGATTCTCCCATATAAAGGATAATTCCCCCCATCTATGAAACCGAGAAATACTCCCTTTACGCTCATCATGGTGCTGTTCATCATCATGTTTGTCATCGTTCCCCTTTTCAACAGGAATAAAATATCCCGTCCCGGTGCCTCCCGGTCCGCCGTGGGCAGTCTCCGCGAGTACTGGCAGGATCATAGCCAGACCCCGGAGGAGCTTGTCTCCGCCCTCCTTAAGGAAAAGGACATCCTCTTCGTGGGGGAGCCGGGAAAATACGGGGAAACGGCCCGTTTCATCAACTCCCTGGTAACCCTCCTCCCCGGCTCGGGGGTGGACCGGATCGGCGTCTCCTTCCTCAATTACCCGGACCAGGAGAGCATAGACGCCCTGATCGGGGGGGAAGAATTCGATGAGTCCCTGGCGGAGGAACTTCTCTTCCGCAACCTGGTCATGAACGGATACGGGGAGTACCGGGATTTTCTGAAAGAGGTATGGCGGGTCAACCGGGACCTTTCCGACGGCGACCGACCCCTGAGACTGATCGGCCTGAATCCGGGCCAGGACTGGACCGTGCTGCAGAAGGCCGGGGACAGCGACAATCCCGAAGTGATACGCCGGGTATACGCCGCCGGCGTACCGGACACCTTCATGGCGGATGTGATCGGGAAGGAGATCCTCGAACCGGGTCACAGAGGATTCATCTATGCGGGGATACAGAATACCCTGGCCACCATTGAGGTGGATTCCTACGGGGAAAAAATGGCGGAGAACGGCTTTCCCGAAGATACCCACCGGGCCGCCTGGATTATAAGGCAGAGGGGGGATGTGAAGAGCGCCACCCTGTTTATCCACGCCCCCTGGGCGGTGGACCGCTCCCAGTACGGCATAGACTACCCCCTGGGCGGGGTTCTCGACTCCTTCATGGAGAAGTATCCCCCCCAGGAGCGGCGCATGGGCTTTCTGACCGCGGACACCCCCTTCGGACAGCTCTATTCCGCGCCGGGCTCCTTCGGGGAGAAGAAAAGCCACTCCCTTTCCGATCTCTGCGACGCCTATGTCCTCCTGGGGGACATAGGGGACTACACCCCCTTCACGGCCATTCCCGGCTTCATCAACGGGGAGAACTTCGACCGGGCGGTCCGGAACTTCCCCGGTCCCAAGGAGTCCATGGCCCGGACGCCGGCGGAGATGAACGAATTCATCGCCGGATCGGCGGCCAATCTGAAAAAAATTCTTGAGAAGTTTAAGAAGTAAATGGACAGGGACGAAAGAGAGGAACTGATCAGCTATCTGGAAGGCTTCGTCACGGATAACCGCCGCAGCCGCATGGGGGAAGTCCTGTCCGAACGGACCAGGCAGCTCACCGTGGTCATGGAGAATATCTTCCAGCCCATGAACGCCAGCGCCGTGCTGAGGCATTGCGACGCTCTGGGGGTCCAGGACGTGCACATCATAGAGAACAGCAACCGGTGGAAGACCAATCCCGAAGTGGATCTGGGGACCGCCCAGTGGCTGACGGTCAACCGCTACAACCGGGAAGAGAACAACACGGTAGCCGCCCTGAGGGAACTCAAAAGCCGGGGTTACCGGATCATCGCCACATCACCCCACCCGGGGGGATACGAGCTGGATGAGACCGATCTCTCCCGGGGCAAGGCGGCGGTCGTCTTCGGGACGGAGATGCACGGCATCAGCGACCTGGTGCGGGAGGAGGCCGACGAGTTTCTTAAGATACCC
>QKAI01000084.1 GCA_003246505.1 Spirochaetaceae bacterium
AGGATATCGTCCTGGGTGATATTCTCACCCCGTTCGATCAGAACCTGCAAGTCGGCGAGGAGACGGTCCAGATACTCCAGCTGCTCCTCCAGATGGAGCAGGGCCAGCCCCGGGTCGGCGGAGGGAACAATGATGCCCCCTTCCGCGGCGGGAAGTGTCTCCCTCTTCCCATCCAGGGTAAAATCGAAGGGACCCAGATCGATCTCCGCCTTAAGGCTCTCCCCCCTCTTCACCGGCTCCGGCATCCAGTAGAAGCCCACCGCCGAATCGTTGATGGAAAAGGGCAGGGCATTGAAGTTCGTTCCCTCCGCCGGGGCGTAGTCCCATCCCTCCCTGTCCAGCCGGTTCCAGTTGGCAATGAGGATCCGGTCGGGCAGGCGGGGAGCCGTTCTGAAATAGAGTTTCTCCCCGGGGCGGGATCCCAGGGAGAGGATCAGGGAGGGGATCTGAGCCCCTTCGAAGAGAGTTTCCTCCCCTATCGCTTCCCCGTCCGCCAGAAAATGGGTATTCCCCCGCACGAAGGCCGTATCGAAAACCCTCTTGATCCCCCCTTCCACCGTCTCGGAACCCCGGTTTTCCATCTCCAGGGAGAGGGAGAAATAGGCCGTTCGGCGGCTGTCCTCCTTCAGGGTGATCCTTTCGGTCACCCTCAGGTCGTCCCCTTCGAAAATGACGGCCAGGCCGGCCTCATCCTGCTCGAAGCGCAGGGAGTAGTCCCGGGACGAGCCGGGTAGCAGAACCTCTCCGTTTACGGAAAGTTCCAGGTAGGAGGAGGTGTAGGACTCCACGTAGAGGGGGAACCAGGAGGACTCGGCGGAGAGGCGGGCGTAGCAGAGGTAGCCCCCGGTCTGATCGTCGGCCACGACTTTCAAATTCCCCTTCTCCACGGTCAGGGCGGAGAGGAGAGGGGGAAGGCATAACAGAATGGCAAGGGCTATTCGCTTCATCGGGTCAGCGCCTCCCTCTGGTCAAGATAAAAATCCTTGAGCTCCAGGGCCCTCTCCTTGAGGAGGAGCAGCTTGTTCAGATGGGCCATGTTCCTCTCCCTGTCCGACAGGAGGACGATCTGGTTCTGGTAGGCCTTGAGAGCCTCCTCGTAAACCGCCTTCTCCTGGTTGCTCTCCTGTCCGCTCTTGAGGAACTCCTCATGGCTCCATTTGAGCAGCTCCAGAAGCTTCTCCTCCCGTTCCTTGATATCGATGAGGGCGTTGCGGTAACGGGCGGCTTCCTTCTTGGGACTGTCGGGAAATTCGTTGATGACCCGGTCATAGAGCTGACGGGCCTCTTCGATATGCCCCAGGCTGTAGAGGGCTTCCCCCATCCAGTAGAGGGCATGGGAAAGATAGACGCTCCGGGAATACTCCTCGGAAAAACGGATGAAACCATCCACGGCGGCCTCGTAGTTCCCCTGGGAGTAGTAATTTTTCCCTATGAGATAGAGGGCTTCCTCGTAGTAGCTGTTGTCCGGCCAGTTCATGAGGAACTGATCCAGAAGGGAACCGGCCTGGACGTAGTCTCCCATCATATAGAGGGACTTGCCCTGCCAGAAGACCGCATTGGCCCGGTAGTAGTAAAAGGACTCCTCCTCGGCCAGGCGGGTGAACTGTCGGTAGGCGGAAAAATACTCCCCCCTTTCGAAGGAGTCCAGTCCTTCCCGGAAGATGTCGTCCCCTTCCGAAGAAAAGAGGAGAAAGGAGCATCCCATGAGCAGAAGCAGCACGGGGGGGATTTTTTTCTTCATAAGTCGAGCCCTCTCCTTATCTTATCGGCCGATGGTGTGAGCTATTTAAAGTTTCTCACAAATTCCGCCCTGTCCGGGGCGGAAAAGAAGGCCGAGCCGGCTACCAGAACGTCGGGGGCCGCCTCCCGGACCATACCCAGGGTACCCTGGTTGACCCCTCCGTCTATGGAGACGAGCCATTCCATCCCCTTCTCTTCCCGGAGGCGGCGCAGCTCCCGGACCTTATCCAGACAGGCGGGGATCATCTTCTGCCCGCCGAAGCCGGGATTCACGGTCATGATGAGAACCAGGTCCACCAGGGGCAGCACCTCCCTCAGAAGGGAGACCGGGGTGGAGGGGACGATGGACACCCCCGGGCGGCAGCCCAGCTCCCGTATGCGGTCCAGGGTGCGGTGAAGGTGGACCACGGTCTCCTGATGCACGGTCAGGTAGTCCGCTCCCGCCCCGGCGAAGGCATCCAGCTGGCTGTCCGGATTCTCCACCATGAGGTGGACGTCGAAGACCCTGTCCGTGAGGGGCCGAAGGGCGGAGACCATCTGGTGCCCGAAGGTGATGGGGGGGACGAAGCGTCCGTCCATGATGTCGATGTGAACCCAGTCGGCTCCCGATTCGTTGATGTCCCGGATCCCCTCGCCCATGCGGCTGAAATCGGCGGAGAGGATGGAGGGGGCGATAAGTGTTTCCCTGTTCATAGGCCTATTATAGAAAAGAGAGGGGTTTATGGCTAGAAGCGGAACTCCTAAATATTCCGGTAACCGGGGATGCGGGAGCGGGTCGATTCGTCCAGGGCCGCCCGGTCGCCCCGCATCAGGTAGTGATAGCCCAGGCCGGCGATCATGGCCCCGTTGTCGCCGCAGAGACTCAGGGAGGGGAAATAGGCCTGCACCCCCCTCATCTCCGACAGGGAAGCCCGGAACCGGGAGTTGGCCGAAACGCCGCCCCCCGCCACGATCCGGGTCAGGCCGGTATTCTCCACGGCCAGGGCGATCTTCCTCATGATCATGTC
>QKAI01000187.1 GCA_003246505.1 Spirochaetaceae bacterium
CGACCATACCTATGCCGATGCCGCCTCCGGCGATACCCAGTCCGGCTCCCAGAACTGCCAGGGCCTTTGCCAATAATGTCATATCCATAATTTTCTCCTTTATTAATGGGAACTTGCCATTGAGATAAAAATACAACTGAGAAGAGTGAAGACGAAGGCCTGCAGAAAGGCTATCAACACTTCCATCACATAGGTGAACACGGCGAAGGGGACCGCCACGAATCCGAAGAAGGGGCTGATGATGAAGATCAACACCAGAAAAGAGAGGATGGCCATATGCCCGGCGAACATGTTGGCGAAGAGCCGGAGCCCCAGGATGAGGGACTTGGTGAAAACGCTCAGGAACTCCAGGAGGGCTACGAAAATTCCGATGCCGAAGGGGGTGTCCGCGGGGTAGAGGTTCTTGAAGAAGGCCGCCGCCCCGATCTCTTTGATCCCCACGATGAATGTCAGGACCAGAATCAGCACCGCCATGGCCATGGTGACATTGATGTTTCCCGTGGCCGTCTTGAAGGCGGGGATAAGGCCCAGAAAATTCACAGCCAGGAGAAAGAGGAAGACCGTGGAATAAAAGGGGACCCAGGCCTTTCCCTTCTTCTCCCCCATGACGGAGTAGACGATGTCGTCTCGCACGAAGAGGATCACCGACTCCAGGGCGAGCTGGAATCGCTTGGGCTTCATTTTCTCTTTCTTTGAAAACAGCCCGTAGACCAGGGCGATGAGCAGGACGCTCAGGATAAGCATGAACTGATGGACCGTCATGCCGAAGGGCAGGGTGACGTCGGGCAGATAGGGGAACAGACTCAGCTCGGTTCCGTTGGACACGTGGCGGAAGAGGGTATCCGATACGTCCTCTTCCTGAGCCGCCAGGGGAAAGGCGGGCAGGGCCGTCCCAAGGAATAAAAATCTTTTCAGACGGGGGGGGATAATCCCGGTCATTGGTTTCATCTTTTAACTTTCCTCTGAACCTAACATAAGACTCACCCCTTTTGGTGTCAAGAAAAAAAGGTCTATTGTCTAATTTTGTCCTTTTTTGTCCAGAAATAAGCATCAGAAGATAGGAACAAATCTGCCTCCTGGGGGAGAATTCCAGACAAGGGCATCCTCGCTAATTATAGGAGGGGAGAAGAAGAAAATGCAAATTCCACGGTGAATTATATTATAAACCTGTCAGGGGCGCTCTCTTTTCAAGAGCAGGAGGACCGTGCCCAGAGCGAGGGCTCCCGTAAGGATCAGGCAGAGAATAATCGCCGGACCGTAACTGCCTGTGAGCTGTTCCGCCAGGCTGAACAGGTAGGGGCCTACGGCGGATCCGGCCACCAGCCAGCCCATGGCGAATCCGGAGATCGCCCCCAGATGGGCATTGCCGTAGAGCCGGACCCAGGTTATGCTGGATAGGGTCCCGAAGGCTCCCCCGGAGATGCCCATCCCCGTGATTAGAAGCGCCAGGGGCAGACCGGTGCCCAGGAAGAGGATGGCCCCCATGCCCAGGCCCAGGGAGAGGAGGAAAATCAGATAGATGTACTCCAGGCGGATCCGGTCGCTCAGGGCGCTTATGAAGAACTGCACCGAAACGGTGACCAGGGAGATGGGAAGAAATATGGCGATGGCCTGAGCCCTTTCCAGGCTGATCTTTTCGAAAATGGATACCACATGGAAGGTGTAGGCCGTATTGAAGAGGCTCAGCATGGTCAGGGAGAGGGCGAAAATCCACAGGACCGGCCGCCTTCTCGCCTCCGCCAGGGTCAGCTCCTCCGTCTTATGGAGTTTCGCCGCCCGGGGATTCTCTTTGATCTCTCCCGGGCCGTCCTCCCTGAGCCCGCACAGGGCGGGGTTGTCCCTGAAGAGGAGAAACCCGAACAGGGCGAATCCGAAACCGCAGATCAGGGCCAGCATCTGCCAGGCTCCCCGCCAGGTGAAGGCCTCAATCATTTTGTCCAGAACCCGGGGTGCATAGGAGAAGCCGAAGGAGGTGGCCACTCCCAGAACGGCGGCGGCGATGCCGCGGCGCCGGTTGAACCACTTCATGACCATGCTGCGGGAGACCATGGTCATGACCCCCTGTCCGGAGAAGCGGAGCAGGAAAAATCCCAGGACCATGAGGGCGAAGCCCCCATAGTAGCTTCCCCCGGCTATGCGGTCCACCTGGCTCAGGAAGAGAAGAACCGTTCCCATGAGGATCCCCGCAGAGAGGATTGTCACCCGGACCCCGTGGCGGTCGTAGAATTGGCCCCCGTAGGTGAGGATGAGGCTGGAGAGGGATGTGCCTATCATATAGGTCAGGCTCAGATTTAGACGGCTCAGTCCCAGGGCGTCGATGAGGAAGTCCGTGAAGACGGAGACCCCCATGGTCTGTCCCGGTATGCTCATGAGAACGCCGATTGTTCCCAGGGCTATGATAACCCACCCGTAATAAACCGGGAAGGAGGAGGGGGCGAAGGGGACGTTTACGAGACGCTGTTCCGTTTTCTGGCTATTTTTATTCATAGAATCAGAACGTTAACACATATGCAGGGCCGGGACAAGGGCTGCTCCCCCTGGTCCATCAATGAAAGGGATCTCCCCACGAAAAAAAAAGATGATTGATTTCTTAACCTTCAGCGATTAGGATGTGTTTATGGAATCGAGAAAAAAATCTATCCATTCCAACCGTTTCTTCCTCTGGACGGTCCGTGATGACAGGGGAGGAGGGCGCCCGTGATACGATGTGCCCCGGCTTACTCACTCCTTTTCCTCCT
>QKAI01000077.1 GCA_003246505.1 Spirochaetaceae bacterium
ATATGAAACAGGTTTATTTGGATAATAATGCGACGACCATCGTGGATCCCCTGGTAAAACAGGCCATGGATCCCTTCTTCTGCCAGATGTTCGGGAATCCTAACTCCCTTCATCGCTACGGCACGGAAACCCATCCCGAGATGGCCCTGGCTCTGGATCGGCTCTACGCCGGTATCGGAGCGGGGGACGACGATGATATTCTTATCAACGGCTGCGCGACCGAGGGCAACAACACGGTCCTGAAAAGCGTTTTCTGGGACATCATCAGCAAATCCGATAAAAAACGTATCATCACCACACAGATAGAGCACCCAGCCGTCCTCCACACCTGCCAGTTTCTGGAAGAAAAGGGGGCGGAGGTCATCTATCTGCCCGTTAATGACGAGGGGATCGTCACTCCGGAAATCCTGAAGGCGGAACTGGATCCGGATAAGACCGCCCTGGTGTCCATCATGTGGGCCAACAACGAGACGGGTTTGATCAACCCCATGAAGGAACTGGTGGAGATGAGCAGAGCCGCGGGCGTCCTGTTTCATAGCGACGCGGTTCAGGCCATCGGCAAGATTCCCGTGAACGTCAGGGAAGTACCGGTGGATTTTCTTACCTTCAGCGCCCATAAATTCCACGGACCCAAGGGCATCGGCGGCCTTTATGTGCGCCACGGGGTAAACCTGGTCCCCCTCCTCCACGGGGGCGAGCAGATGGGAGGCCTCCGGGCGGGCACGGTTAACGTGGCCTTCATGGTGGCCATGGGCCTGGCCATGGAACTGGCCGTGAACGCCCTGGAATTCGAGGACCGGGAGGTCCGCCGTCTCCGGGACAGACTGGAAGACGCCCTTCTGACCCTGCCGGACGTGGAAGTGATCGGCAAGCGGGAGCTGAGAACCCCCAACACGATACTCGCCAGCTTCAAGGGGATCGAGGGGGAGGCCTTTCTGTGGGATCTGAACAATAAGGGCGTGGCCGCCAGCACCGGGAGCGCCTGCTCCTCGGAAGACCTTGAGGCGGACGCCACCTTCCAGGCCATGCACGTGGATGCCGATCTGGCCCATACGGGGGTCCGGTTCAGCCTTAGCCGGTTCACCACGGAGGAGGAGATCGATTACGCCATCACCGTGGTAAAGGAAACGGTAACCCGGCTGCGGAGCATTTCCAGTACCTACAGCGGTTAGTGGCTAACCCGTAATCCCTTACCCAGGAATTCTGACATGACAAATAATACGATCTATGAAATACTCCCGGAGAAATGCATCCGCTGCGGAAAATGCGTGCGGGAGTGCCCCTCCAGCGCCATAAAAACGGTAGAGGGAAACCTGAGGATTCTGGGTGACCGCTGCATCGAGTGCGGCCACTGCGGAGCGGTCTGTCCCGCCGGAGCCGTCCTGTGTGAAGGGGAGGAGCTGGTACCCCTGGAGCCGCCCCGCCTGACGGGGGAGCAGGCCTTCGCCCTGATCGGGGGCAAACGGTCGGTGCGCTCTTATAAGACAGAACCCATTCCGGCGGAGGTGATGTCCCGCATCCTGGAGGCGGGGGCCCTGACCGGCACGGCGACGAACAGCCGCAACGTGCGGGCCCGGATATTCGAAGGGGAGGAGGTATACCGCCTGACTTCTCAGCTCTGCGCCGTGATGCTGGGGACTCTGAATCTGCTTGATAATCCGGCGGGGCGACTGATCGCCCGGGGGGCCGGCATGAAACGTTATGCTAATCCGGTTTTCCTCAAGGCCTTTAAAAGAAAGATCGCCGCCGGAGCGGACGGATCGGCGGATCCCCTCTTTTTCCGGGCTCCCGCCGTGGTGGTACTGACCCATCCCCGGAAGGATCGCCGCTTCGGCCGGACCAACGGGGTTCTCGCCGGGCAGAGCATGATGCTCTACGCCCACGCCCTGGGGATAGAATCGTGCATCATCGGCTTCGCTGAGGTGGCGGGCAGGAGCCGGAGGGGAAAGGAGGCCCTGGGCCTCCCCGCGGACCGGGAGATCAGCCTGATCTTCACCCTGGGCTACGGGACGCCCCGGTACTTCCGTCTGCCTAAAAGGCCGTCCCTGACCGGCTAAATCCCTACTCCAGCCTCCGGTGAAAGCGCAGGGTCGCCGCGGTAATCAGCCCAATCCCCATGCCCCCCATGGCGGCCGCCTCCGGCAGCAGATAGCGGAAGGGGGTCCCCTTCAGATAAATCTCCCTCAGGACACTCATGAAGTATCTCAGGGGATTCAGGAGGGTGATCTTCTGCACCAGGGGGGGCATATTGCCCACGGGGACGAAGAATCCCGAGAGGAGCAGGGCGAAGATCATGGAAAACCAGGCCACGAACATGGCCTGCTGCTGGGTACTCGTCACGGTGGAGATAAAGATCCCCAGGCCCAGGGTGGACATGATGAAGAGCAGGGCCATGAAGTAAAGCAGGAGGAGATTCCCCGCCACGGGTATGCCGAAGACCAGGCGGGCCGCTATCAGCCCCACGGAGAACTGAACCAGCCCCAGGACGGTGAAGGGGATGATCTTGCCTACGATGAGCCGGATGCCCCCCAGGGGGGTGGCCATGAGCTGTTCCAGGGTGCCCAGCTCCTTCTCCCGCACGATGTTGATGGCGGTGAGCATGGAGGTGATCATGAAGAGGAGAATGCCTATGAGGCCGGGCACGAAATTCAGTTTGCTCTCCAGGCCCGGATTGTAATAGAAGCGGGGGACGATCTCCGCCCCCGCCCCGGTGGCGCGGCTCCCTATCCATCCTTTCTGGATCTCCCCGGCCATGCTGGTGATGTAGCCCAGGCTGACCCCGGCGGAATTGCCGTCCACCCCGTCTATGAGGACCTGGATCTGCGGGGAGAGGCCGCGGCCCATATCCCGTTCGAAGCCCCGGGGAATCACCAGGGCCGCCTTGATTTCCCCCCGGTCGAAGAGCCGGTCCGCCCGGACCGTGGAATCGGCGACCCCCCGGAAGTCGAAGAGGGAGAGGGCGGAGAATCTGTTGATGATCTCCCGGCTGGCGGGGGAATGGTCCCCGTCCACCACGATCAGGGGGATGTCCTTGACCTCGTTGGTAATGGCCGACCCCATGACGATGAGCTGCACGAAGGGGGCCACGAAGATGAGCCCCAGATAGGCCCGGGTGCGGCGGATCTGGCGGAATTCCTTGATAACCAGCGCTTTAATGCGTCCCATGTCCTTCTCCTTCCTATTCCAGCCTGATCCGGAAGGCCCGGATGCTCAGGAGGATGAGAATCCCGTCCAGCCCCAGGAGAATGCCCCCGGGACGGTAAAGATCGGCCAGGCTGTTCCCCTTGAGCAGGATCCCCCGGATGATCTCCAGAAAATAGGTGGCCGGTATGATGCGGCTCACCAGCTGGAAGAGGGGGGGCATGCTGGATACGGGGAAGATGAAGCCGCTCATGAGCATGGAGGGCAGAACGGTCAGGGAGACCGTGGCCAGCATGGCCACCGCCTGGGTGGAGGCGATGGTGGAGACGAGCATGCCCAGACTCAGGCCGGTCACCACGTAGATGAGCATCATGGCCATCACCAGGAGGAGGGAGCCCTCCACGGGGATGCGGAAGAGCAGCCGCCCCGCCCCCAGAATCATCAGCCCGTCCAGAAATCCCAGGAAAGTATAGGGAAGCACCTTGCCCAGGATGATCTGCCAGGGCCTGACCGGACTGACCAGGAGCTGTTCCATGGATCCGGTCTCCTTCTCCCGAACGATGGCGATGCTGGTGAGCAGGGCGCAGATGAGGAGCAGGATCAGAGCGATGAGCCCGGGGACGAAGAAGGGGGCGGAGCGCATGTCCGGATTGTAGAAGATGCGCGGCTCCAGGGCGAACAGCCCCTGCCGCTCCCCGAAGGAGAGGGAGACCACCCGGGCCACGTAATTGCCTATGAAATTCGCCCCGTTGGGATCGCTGGCGTCTATGGCCAGGAGCAAGGGGGCGGTCTTTCCCGCCGCCAGCAGATCGGCGTAGTCCCCGGGAATTTCCAGGACGCACTGGGCCCGGCGGCTCCGGAAAAGGTCCCCCACGTCGGATACGCCTCCCCCGGCGACGGTGACATGGAAGAATTCCGTCGCCTCCAGGTGGCGGATCAGTTCCCCGCTCCGGGGGCTCAGGGAGCGGTCGGAGACCGTGATCTCAATGCCCCGCATGTCCAGATTGATGGCGTAACCGTAGAGAAGGAGCATCATCAGGGGCATGGTGAGCACCATGAAGAGGCTCTGTTTATCACGGAAGATATGGATGAGTTCCTTGCGGAAGACCGCGGCCAGGGATTTTTTCATGACCCCTCCTTAAGGGAGGCGAGAAAGACCTCCTGCATATTCTGAGCCCCGTATTTCCCCTTCAGGGCGTGGGGGCTGTCCATCTCCAGGATCCGTCCCCCCTTCATGATGGAGAGGCGGTGGCAGTACTCCGCCTCGTCCATGTAGTGGGTGGTGACGAAGACCGTTTTCCCCATGTCCGAAAGGCGGTAGATGAGCTTCCAGAAATTCCGGCGGGAGAGGGGATCCACACCGCTGGTGGGCTCGTCCAGGAAGATGATGGCCGGATCGTGGATCAGGCCGGCGCAGAGGGCCAGCCGTTGTTTCCACCCCATGGGGAGGGAGGCGGTGAGCTTCCCCTTGAGCTCCTCCAGCCCGATAATGGCGAACAGTTCCCCGCTCCTGTCCCGGATCTCCCCGGGCGTCAGCCCGTAGATCCCCCCGTAGAATTCGATGTTCTCCCCCACGGTCAGGTCGTTGTAGAGGCTGAATTTCTGGCTCATGTACCCGATGCGCCCCTTGATCTTCCCGTACTCCCCGATGATATCGTAACCGGCCACGGAGCCCTCTCCACCGGAGGGGGCCAGGAGGCCGCAGAGCATGCGGATGGTGGTGGTTTTGCCCGCCCCGTTGGCACCGAGGAAGCCGAAGATCTCCCCCTTCCCCACGGTAAAGCTGACCCGGTCCACGGCGGTGAAATCCCCGAACCGTTTGGTCAGTTCCCTGACTTCCACAGCCGCCGATCCCTCCCTAATCCCCATGGCCTTCCCCCTTCATCAAGAGAAGGAACAGATCCTCTATGCCCGGTTTGACCGGACCGAAGAAGGTCCATCCCAGATTCCTTTCCCGCAGACAGGCTTCCACCTCCCCGGGGGAACGGTTCTCCTCCAGGGTCAGATGGACCCCTTCCCCGAAAAGATGGCAGTCCCCGCAGAGCCTCGATTCCTCCAGGGCGTCGAGAACCAGATGGGGCTGCCCCGTCCGGATTCCGTAAAGATCCCGGGGAAAGCGCGAATTGAGCAATTCCGGAGCGTCGGAGGCGAGAATCCGCCCGCCGTACATGAGCCCCACCCGGTCGCAGAGTCCCGCCTCGTCCATGTAGGCGGTGCTGACCAGTATTGTGGTGCCCCCCTCACGGAGGCGGAAGAGGATCTGCCAGAATTCGCTGCGGGAGACCGGATCCACCCCGAAGGTGGGCTCGTCCAGAACGATGACCCGGGGGGAGTGGACCAGCATGCAGGAGAGGGCCAGCTTCTGCTTCATCCCCCCGGAAAGGGCCCCCGCCCGGCGGCGGGAGAAGGGCTTGAGGCCGGAGAAACCGTACAGCTCTTCGATCCGGCCCTCCGCCTCTTTCCGGTCCACGTCAAAGAGGTCTCCGAAGAAGCGGAGGTTCTCCTCCACGGTCAGGTCCTGGTAGAGGCTGAACCGCTGGGGCATATAGCCGATGCGGCGGCGGACCAGCTCCGGCTCCCGGGCCACGGAACGGCCCTCGAAAAAAAGCTCTCCCTTTTCTATGCTCAGAAGGGAGACCAGGGAGCGCAGCAGGGTCGTCTTCCCCCCCCCGTCAGGACCGATCAGACCGAAGATTTCCCCCCGGAGGACGGAGAAGGAGACCTCCCTCACCGCCTTAACCTCCCCGTAGCTGCGGGAGAAATTTCGGGCCTCCAGGACGACCTCACCCCTGGAATTGCACATCCGCGGGCATCCCTATCTTCAGCTCCCCCCCGCCGTTTTCCACCCGGATCTTCACTTCGTAGACCAGGGTGTCCTTCGTTTCGTCGGTGAGGATGGTTTTGGGGGTGAACTCACCCTCCGAGGCGATCCAGACCAGGGTGCCCTCCCGGGGGGCCTCCTCCCCGGTGACGGAGACGGAGACGGTCTGGCCGATCTTCACCCGGGGCAGAACCCTCAGGGGAAGATAGATGAACAGGTCCAGGGCGGTCAGGTCCGCCGTCTCCAGGAGGGGGGTTCCCAGGGCGACCAGTTCCCCCGGCTGATGGTAGCGGTTCAGGACGGTTCCCTCCGCGGGGGCCTCCAGGGAGGCCTTCCGGATGGATAGGGTCAGAAGGTCCTGCCCCGCCCGGAGCTCCAGCTCCTGAACGAGAAGCAGCTCGTACTGGGTCTGAAGGATCTGAAGATTCGTCTCCCCCACCCGGACCTGGACGTCCAGCTCGTCCCTCTTCTGCTCCGTGGCGCCCCCGCTGGCCAGAAGGTTCTGCGTCTTCGCCAGGGTGTCCCGGGTCAGCTTCTGCTGGACCTGGGCCTGGTCGATCCGGTAGAGGGCGATCTGCTGCTGCTTTTTGAGTTCCTTGATGCGGGCGTCCTGCTGAATCCGCTGAATTTCAAGGCTCTCCGTATCCACCCTGCCCAGAATCTGCCCTTTGGTTACAAGATCGCCCTCCCGGACGTTCAGCTCCTTGAGCTCCCCCGCGATCCGGGCGGAGATGACGGTCTTCTCCGCTTCCAGACGGCCCATGTAGACGTCCCCCTCCCCGTTTCCCGAACAGGAGAGGAGGAGAACCGCCGCGCCCCAAAGTAAAAAGGAGAATCTATTCATTTGCCACTCCGTGATAGAGAAGAGTAAAGATCGCCTCCTTCCTCTCCTCAATGAAAGCTTTTTTATCGAATAGGCCTATCATCCCTATCTGCTTCCCGATTTCCATGATCATCGGTTCCGCCATGGCGTAGTAAAGACAGGACCCTATCAGATTCATGATAAAATGGATGGGATTGACTTGCCGGATCTCCCCCCTCTCCATGGCCCGGAGGATATTGTCCCGCATCACCTCCGTCACGGGGGGATTCTGCTTGCCCAGCACGTCGCTGAGGATGGAGCGGATCGCCTCGCCGCCCCGGGAAAGCTCCTGCATCAGAAACAGGGGAATCCGGGGATGGGAGGTCGTCTCATCCACCACCGTATCGATGAAGGACCTGAGAAAATCGGGGAAATTATCCTTGCCCTGCACATTGCCCATAACGACGCCGAAAAAATACTCCATGACCCGATAGACCGTTTCCCGGTAGAGCTTCTCCTTGGAACGGAAATAGTAATGGAGCAGGGGTTTGTTGATTCCCGCCCGATCCGCGATGGACTGCATGCGGGCGCCGCCCCATCCCTCGGCGATAAACTCGTCCATGGCCGCCTCAAGGATAAGGCTCTCCTTGGAAACTTCTTCCCCCGATCCCCTGTCAAAGGGTGCCATTCCGTGCCTCCTCAATTGAACCAAATGGTTTTACCATATGGTCAAACCATAGGATAAAAAGGGGTAAGGAGTCAAGGGAAATTTCCTCTGGATTATGTTTTTTCCCCTTCCCCGTTCAGGAAAAGGGTCTGCATTTCTTTTTATGGAAGTCTTTTATGTGAGAAAAGGGCTGTAACTCTACGACAGCCTTCCCCGGGATACGGGGCATCCCGGGGAAGGGTTCGGGGCGGGTTTACTGTACCGTGGTCTGAACCTGGGGCAGTTCGGCCTGGGCCGCTTCTTCCTCCGCCGCCTGCTCCGCCATTCTGTCCTCGGCCATCTTCTTAAGGGTTTTGCTGATGTCGTACTCCTTGCCGTCGGCAACGAATCCGGTCACTTCCTGGGTGTTGTTGTCAAAGGAGAAGGAGATGGCCGTCACCACCGCATCGGTAAGGGTCAGGTCGAACACCATGGTGCCCGAGTCGGTCACCTGAACCGTTCCGCTCATGGCGGTAAAGGGGATCTCCCCCGCATCCTCCGCCGACGCCCCCATGGCTTCCAGGGTCTGGAGGATCTCGTACTCGGTGTAGGTCACCACGGCCTGGGTCTGCTCCTCATTCATCTCCAGAACCGCATTCTCCACGGGCATGCCGTAGAGAAGCATCATGAATGTCATGGACTGAAAGCCGAAGACATTGCCCACCAGCTCGGCCAGATCCTCCTTGGCCGGCCCCTGGGAACAGGAGAGGGAGAGCAGAAAAAGCATCCCCAGAAGGGAAGAGAGAATTCGTTTTACCATGGTTTACCTCCGGAAGCACACTCCCGGGAGAGTACGCGCTGAAGTCCCATTCTAGAGGGAGAACGGCCATCTGTCAACGAGGGAATTCCCTAAAGCAGGTAAACCGCCGCCTCCCAGGGATCCAGCCGGCCCTCTTCGGGAGGGGTCTCCCTTCCGTAATTGCTCAAAAGGATTTTCCCCTTCCCCTTTACCAGGGCACGGGGAAGGGGGAATTTCCCCGGCTTCCCGGAGAAATTCAGAACAGTCAGCAGGGTCTGATCCTCCAGGGTCCTCCTGTAGGCGACGATGCGCCGGTTCCAGGGCGTCAGCAGTTTGTACTCCCCGTAAACCATGGAAGGATAGGTTTTCCTCAGGGCGATCAGCTTTCGATAGTAGTGGTAGATGGAGTTGTCATCCCCCCGGGCGGCCTCCACATTGATATCCCTGTAATTGGGATTCACCTTGAGCCAGGGCTTCCCCGTGGTGAATCCCCCATTTTCCGAAGAGTCCCACTGCATGGGGGTCCGGGCGTTCTCCCGGGTCCATTTTCTCTTCCGGTCCAGAAAGTGTTCCTCCGTCTCCCCCCCGGCGGCGCACTTGGCCCACTCGTTCCTGAGGGAGACGTCGTTGATGTCCTCCATGCTCCCGAAGGGAACATTGGTCATGCCTATCTCCTCTCCCTGATAGATGTAGGGGGAACCGGGCATGGTATGGAGATAGGTGCCCAGGAGCTTGGCCGATTCCACCCGGTACGGGCCGTCGTCCCCCCAGACGGAGACCTGGCGGGGCAGGTCGTGGTTATTGAAGAACTGGCTGTTCCAGCCTGTTCCCCAGGTCGCGCGGTACCACTTTTCCTGGATCCGGTTAAGGGCGGGAATCCGTTTTTTCCCCGGCACGTACTGGGGAAGGCCGCAGATCTCAAAGTGGAAGATCATATTCAGCTCCTCCCTCTCCGGGGCCACGTAGTCGTTGGCCATGGCCGGGGTGGTCCGGTTCATCTCCGCCACGGTCATCACATCGTACCGGCTCAGGACCTTGCGGTACATCTCGTGGAAGATGCCGTGCAGGCCCGGATTGTGGGAGTAAAGGTCCTCGTCGTTCACATAGCCCTCCCGGTGGGTGGGCTTCTTTTTGGAATCGGGCAGCCCGGCGGGCTTCTGCATCAGGTGAACCGCGTCCATGCGGAATCCGTCGATACCCTTGTCCAGCCACCAGGTCATCATATCCAGGATCTCCGACCGGAGCCGGGGGCAGTCCCAGTTCAGATCGGGCTGCTTCCGGCTGAAGAGATGGAGATAGTATTCGTCCGTACCACCGTCGTACTCCCAGGCGGAACCGGAGAAAAGGGACTCCCAGTTATTGGGGGGGAGCTTTTTCCCCCCCGCCTCCCTGCCCGGGCGCCAGATGTAGTAATTCCTGTAGGGGTTGTCCCTGGACCGGCGGGACTCCAGAAACCAGGGATGCTCGTCGGAGGAGTGGTTCACCACCAGGTCCATGATGATCTTTATCCCCCGGGCATGGCACAGCTCCAGGAGTTTCTCCCAGTCCGCCATGGTGCCGAATTCATCCATGATATCCCGGTAGTCGGAAATATCGTACCCGTTGTCATCGTTGGGTGACTTGTAGACCGGATTCAGCCATATCACGTCAATGCCCAGTTCCTGAAGGTAATCCAGACGGGAGATCAGCCCGGGAATATCCCCTATGCCGTCCCCGTCGGAGTCCATGAAACTCCTGACGTAAACCTGATAGATAACCGCTTCCTTCCACCATACTCTGACCATGGGGGACTCCTTTGGGGGATTCTTATTCTATGGGGGCGGATCGCTTATAACCCGCGACTTATCCATTATAACCGGGATCAGACTGTGGTGCAACCGTTTGCATCGAATTTTCCACCCCCCGGAGCCAGGGGCAGCAAAAAAAAGGACCCGCCGACGGCGGGCCCTTTTAAAGGAGGGAGTTCTTATGAAAAAAAGTTCACGTTCCAGTAAGGATTCAAAGCCCGACGGGCTTCTCGTCCCCTGTTGTTGTATGACAAATATAACCCCCGGGGATTGCGGCAACCTTACCGGAGGATTACAAATGGGTAATGAAGCAGATAATAATCTTTCCCGGGAAAGTTCCCCTCTAAGAGTTCTC
>QKAI01000276.1 GCA_003246505.1 Spirochaetaceae bacterium
ATTCGCCCTGCTTATCCTGCCCCCCCTCTGGGCGCGTGGCTTCGCGGTCCTGGTCATCAAGTCCTTTCCCACGGCCCGCCCCGGGGGAATGGGTGAATTCTTCCAGAAGAGCGCCCGCCCGGCGGATCTGGCTTTCGCCCTGGCGTCGGCCCTGCTCCTCTCTCTTGGGGTTCTGTCATTTGCGGACCGGCTCCCTCTCCTGTTCCTGATGCCCCTTGTGTTTCTTCCCATGCTTCTCCCCGCCCGGAGGATCAGCCGCCTCCTCGGGGGCCTGACCGGGGACTGTTACGGAGCCCTTATCGAAATGTCCGAACTCCTCTCCCTGTTCCTCCTCCTGGCGGGGATGTCCCTGCTATGACCCGCCTCGTCCTGATCCGACACGGGGAGTGCGAAGGGGCGGGGACCTACATAGGGAGGGGTTCCGACGTCCCCCTTACCGGGGAGGGACGGGACAGCCTCCGCAGGACGGGTCAGATTTTGAGGGAAGGGGGATACGCCCCGACGCGCATCATAACAAGCAGTCTCCACCGGGCTATCGAATCGGGGCATATCCTGGCAGGGGAGCTGGGGATAGGCCCCTCACCTCGCAGCTGTCCCCCCGATTCGCGGCTGGACGAGACCGATTTCGGCCTCTTTGAGGGACTGACCTATGGGGAGATTATCCGGGACTACCCCTTTCCCTCGAACCTGTGGTTCAAGGATCCCTGGCGGAACGCCCCTCCCGGCGGGGAAACGGCGGCGGAGACCCTGGACCGGGTCAGAAGCTTTTACGGGGACCTGATGAGGGCCCTCTCCGGGGAGGACAGGGATCTGCTTGTGGTCGCCCACGGGGGGTCCCTCCGCCTGCTTATCTGCCTGCTACTGGCCGTTGACCCGGAATCGCACTGGCATTTTCGACTGGACCGGGGAGGACGGGCGCATTTTGAAATCACCGGAGATTTTCCCGTTTTGACCGAACTGGCAAGGGGGGAGGCATAAAAAAACCGGCCCCAGGGGCCGGTTAAAAAATAAGGAGGAGTCTTATGAAAAAAACGATCCTTGCTGCCACTTAGTTAACAACTCAGTACATTTTAAGGATTGGTTTATTCCCTTTATACCCAAGAAACCATCCGCCATAGGCAAGGTTACATTTTTTTTCATTATTTTTACTCCCTAAAGGGAGAAGGAATCCACCAGGTTTCCCGTCTTCCTGTTCAATCCCTCCGTTTCGGCGGAAATGCTTCGGAGCCGTACCAGCCCCGCCCTGATGGCTTCGCTCTTCTCCATGATGCTCCCCGCATTGACAAGGGAGTCCCGGCTGCTGTTCTCCAGCAGCCCGAAGGCCTCCAGAAGGGACTGGCTCCGTCCGGTAAGCTCCGAGGCCAGGGAGTTCAGACCCACCGCCAGATCCCGGGTCTTCATAAGCTGATCCAGAACCTGCCGGTTGGCCAGATCGTGTTCCCCCAGGGAACCGGCGATGGAGAGGGTCTCCTCCCGGATAGAGGCGGAACCCTTCTTCAGATGCTGGAACAGCTGGCCCGTCTCCTCCGCCAGGAGAAGGGAGCCGCCGATCTGGTCGGTGATGCCCTTCAGGCTCTCACCGCTCGTCCTGGTATGGGACGCCGTATTCTCCGCCAGTTTCCTGATCTCGTCGGCCACAACGGAGAATCCCCGCCCCGCCTCCCCCGCATGGGCCGCTTCTATGGCCGCGTTCATGGCCAGAAGATTCGTCCGGGCGGCGATGCCGGAGATCAGAGCGTTCACATGGGACAGATTGGCGGAGAGCCCCGCCGCTTCGGTAATGGCGGCGATGGTGCGGTTGACGCTTTCCTCGCCCCGCAGGAACTCCCCCGCCTGCTCCTCCGTATTCACCTTCACCCTCTCCAGCCGCTTCGTCACCTCCGAAATGGAGGCGATCATCTGCTCCACCGCGGCGGAGGACTCGGACACGCTCCGGGACTGGCTGTCCACCAGGGAGACCGCCTCCTCCACATTCTTCGTCAGCCTTTTCCCCGTCTGAATCGATTCGGAAACGACCCGGTCCATATCCCCGGCGATAATGCGGTTCATCTCCAGAATCCCCGTGATCTCCTCCATCTGCCGGGAGGAGTCTTCGATCATACCGGCCAGTTCGCCCTGCTTGCCGTCAAGGGCCCCGTAGACCTCGCCCAGCTCCCTCAGGTGAGCCGTGAGAATATCGGTGAAGACATTGATATACCGCCCGATGGAAGCGATCTCATCCACCGAGGCGATGGCGATTCTCCGGGTCAGATCCTTGTCGCCGGAAACCATCTCCCCCAGCCTTTCCCCTATGGCCCCGAAGAGGCGGGAGATGCTCCGTCCCGTCAGCATGACCAGGGCCAGGCAGGCCCCGAGGAACAGGAGGAAGGGAAGGGCGATCCTTCCCAGAAGGGTTTTGAGGATCCCCAGGGCGTCCAGGCCCTGCATAAGGGGAAGATTGTACAGAATGGAAAGAAGAAGGAAGAAGAGGAAAACCGTGGTGGTGACAACCATGAAGAGGGGTATGATGACCCACTTGGTTTTCTGCCTCGCCACGGCTCGGTCCAGGGGAAAATAGGTAATGTCCTGTTCCAGGAGGATATGCATTATTATCCGGTCCAGAATCAAATAGGAAAACCCTCCCCCCAGGAGACCGATGCCCCCCATCACCCCGCAGTAGATGAGATTCCGCTCTAGGGAGATTTTCTCCGCCAGCAGGAGATAGAGGAAGATGCCCCCCTGGTAAATGATA
>QKAI01000311.1 GCA_003246505.1 Spirochaetaceae bacterium
TGGTCATTACCGACGACCTGCCCATAAAGCATGGGGGGACTATTCACAGCGGAAAGGTCCGTTCCGTTTACTGGCTTAAGGGAGCCGATAACGAAAGGCTCTGCCGCCATTACGGTCTCCGGGGAGAGGAACTGGCCGTCATGGTTATCAGCGATCGGATCTCCGCCTACGAGTGCCTCTGGAAGAGCGAGGGGGGGCTGGAGGGAATCCCCGGGAAAGGGGCCGCCCTGAACGCCATAGCCCGGTACTGGTTCACCCGTTTCGAAGAGGAGAACCTGGCGGGCAATCATATCGTGGATATGCCCCATCCCCTGGTGTGGGTCGTCCGTAAGGCCCGGCCGGTCATGGTCGAGGCCATCGCCCGGCAGTATATCACCGGCAGCATGTGGCGCTCCTACGAAAAGGGGAACCGGGAGATCTGCGGCATTCCCCTTCCCGAGGGCCTGGAAAAGAATCAGAAACTCGATTCCCTCCTGATCACCCCCTCCACCAAGGGCATCATTTCCGGCGTGCCGGGCATTCCCGAAATGGACGACGTGGATATCACCCGGGAGCAGATTATCAAGAACCTGGAAGCCTTCCGGTTCCGGTCAGCCGCCGATGTGTCCGTCTATGAAACTCTTCTGGCCAGGGGATTCGAACTAATCACGGCGGAGCTGGAGAAGATCGGGAAGATCTTCGTGGATACCAAATTCGAATTCGGTTATATCGGAGAGGGGGAAGAGGCAAGGCTTATCTACATAGACGAGATCGGAACCCCCGACTCCTCCCGTTACTGGGACAGGGAACTCTATCTCAAGGGTGAGATCCGGGAGGAATCGAAGGAGTTCTTCCGGGAGATGCTCCTGACCAGCGTGCCCGACCGGGATGTGCTGGTGAACAAAAACCGCATGGAGGAGAGAAAGGCCCTGGCCGCGACCTTCCGCCTTAAGGATGAGCAGATGATGGATGTGAGCCGTCTCTACCTGGACCTGGCGGAGAAGATCACCGGGGGGAAGCCGGAACAGTCCCCCTCCCCCCGCAGGGATATCCTCGACTCCCTAGTCCCCCTGGGACTCGTGGAATAGCATGAACCGCTTCTCCGGTCCGGTCCTCATTATCCTGGTGCTCTCTGTTCTGCCCCTGACCGCCGGAGACGTGACTCTCCTGAATCCCCGATTCGATGAAAGCCCCTCCCTGGACAGGGCGGGGACCTCCTATTTTTTCCCCTTTCCCCTGGATCTGCGGGACAGCTTCCTGACTCTGGAATACCGGAGCGGCCTCTCCTGCCGTCTGATTCTTTCCGACGGTACGGGAAAAGAGAGCTATGCCCTCCCCCCCCTGGACGGATCGTCGGACCTCTCCCGCCGCTACACCCTGGAGGAAAAGCCTCCCTTCCCGGTCAGTTCCGCCGAACTGCGGGACTGGCAGGACCGGCCCGTGCCCTTTACCCTGACCCTGACAGGCCGGGATGAATACGACTACCCCGCTCCGGAGGCCGACCACGGGACCATACTCTACTCCGACCGCCCCGTTGAGGGGGATTACCTCCTCTACCGCTGGACCGAGGGGGACCATATCCTGATTTTCGATTTCCGGGATTACGATACCCAGGATCTTTACCTGAAGAGGCTCGCCTTTTTCATGGAGAAACCGGGATTCCGCGGGACCCTTATGACAAACGAGGAGATGGCCGGCCTGCACGGCTGGAACGCCCACGACTACAGCAAGGAGGGTCTGGCCGATTTCTTCAACCTGGCCCGGGATACGGATTTTCCCCTGAGCCGGGAGGAGGAGGCTCTGCGACAGATCCTTCTGAACGGTGGAATTCTCATTGACGGGGGGGAGACCTATCTGACCGGCCGTGGGGCAATCGTCTCCCTGACCCGGGAGACAACACCCGTGCTGAGGGAAAGATTCATCACCCATGAATCGCTCCACGGCATTTTTTTCACCGATGAGGAGTTCCGTGAGAGTATCAGGAAATACTGGCTCTCCATGCCCGCCCGGTACAGGGAGATATGGCGTTTTTTCATGGTGAACAATTTCTACGATCCCCGGGACGAGGTCCTGATGTATAACGAAATGATGGGCTACACCCTTCAGCTGCACAGGAAGGAGGTGGAGGATTATTTTGTCTGGAGATTCCACCGGATAGGCGAGATTCACCCGGAGAGGAGGGATTATATCGACGGAGTCGTCCCCTACCTTCCCCAGGCCATGCTTAAGATCTACGACGATCTCTCAGAGCTGGTCCGCCTCCGCTATCCCTATGACAACGGGGCGTTCCAGAGGGCCGACTAGAGGCCCAGTTCCTCTCTTTTCGTAACGATCCTGGATACGAGGCCGTAATCCAGAGCCTCCGTTCCGGTCATCCAGTAGTCCCGGTCCGTATCGGCGGATACCTGGTCTTCCGTCTTTCCCGTCTCCGCGGCGATGAGCTTGTTGATCTTGACCCGGAGCTTTTCCAGTTCCTTGGCGTGGATCTCGATTTCCGTGGCCACGCCCCGGATGCCGCTCAGGGGCTGATGGATCAGATAGTGGGAATTGGGAAGGGCGATTCTCCTCTCCCTGGGTACGGCGATGAGAACGATGCTGGCGGCGCTGGCCACCAGCCCCATCCCGATGCAGTAGACCGGAGCGTTGATGAAGCGGATCATGTCGTACATGGCGAACCCCGCATCCGCGTCGCCGCCGGGCGAGTCGATAAAGATTTTGATGGGGTCGGAATTGTCCGCCTCCAGGAGAAGCAGCTGGCGGATGATCTTTTCCGCCAGTTCCTTATTTATTTCGCCGGTCAGGAGTATCGTTCTTGTCTGCAGCATTTTCTGCGCAAGATCGGGACTCTCCTGGTCGTTCTTTTTTTTATCGTCCTTTTCGGCCATTGTAGCTCCTTAGATAGGTGTAAGTGTGGTTACAAGTACTAAATATAGTCACATTAGGGAAAAATGGCAATGCCGTTTTTTCTCAGTAGACGCTCTTTCCCTTTTTCATGCTTTTAATGCGGCGGCTCAGTTCCTTTCCCTTTCGCTTCTGCTCCGACCGGCCCTTCTCGGTCCTCCGGTTGTCCAGGTAGTCCAGTTCCCGCCTCAGTTCCAGATAGCTCTGATAGCGGCTGTGATCCAGCTCGCCCCCAAGCAGGGCCTCCTGGACGGCGCATCCCGGCTCCCCCTCGTGACGGCAGTCCCTGAACCGGCAGCCCGCGGCGAACTGCTCAATCTCGGGAAAGGTCTCCTCCAGGCCCTCCTGATCGCCCCAGAGCTGGATCTCCCTCAGGCCGGGGGAGTCGATGAGCCATCCCCCTCCGGGAAGGCACGTCAGGCGGGAGCTGGTCGTCGTATGCCTGCCCCTCCTGTCGGCGGACCGGTTCTCCCCTGTTTTCTGCAGGGTCTCACGGGAGAGGGCATTCAGCAGGGCCGACTTCCCCACCCCGGAAGGGCCGATGAACACGGCGGTCCTGCCTGTGATAATACGGGACAGCTCCTCGATGCCCCGCCCCTCGCTGGCGCTGGTGATGAGAATCTCCACCCCGGGGGCGATGAACTCCGCCTCATCCCGGAAGGCCTCCGGCTCTTCGCAGAGATCGGCCTTGTTCAGCAGGATAAGGGGTAGTGCCCCCGAATTCCAGGCGAGAGTCAGGTATCTCTCCAGGGTCCGGCCGGAGAAATTCCTTCCCCCGTCCAGCCCCTGCACGATTCCCACCACATCGATATTGGCGGCCAGGGCCTGTTCCCTGGTGACATCGCCGGCCTCCTTGCGGCTGATGAGGGAGGTTCTGGGAAGGATCTCCCTAATCACGCAGAGCTCCCCCTCTTCGCTGCAAAGCACCCAGTCCCCGGCCACGGGGAACGCACCCTCATCCAGGGAGAGCCGGAGCCGGCCCGTCAGTTCGCCCCGCCTCTCCTCCCGTGAACCCTCGAGGCCCAGGCGGTAGATCTCCCGGTTAACGCCGGTAATCCGGGCGGGAAAAAGGTTTTCCGATTCGGGCAGAACGCCCCTGTAGATACCCCAGTCAGACACGGTTCACCTCCCCTTGGCGGCAACGCTCCTTCAGTGACCCCAGGGCATCCTTCGAACGGAAGGGAAGCTGGGAGAGGGGCGCGGCGGCCAGCATGAAAAGCATCAGCTCGTTATCGTCCTGGGCGATCCGGTTGACCCTTAAAAATCCGCACTTGCCGCACCGGTGGATAAGGGATCCCTCCCCCTTTCCGCCGACCCAGAGGGCGATGGCCTCCATGACGCCCCGGCACCGGCACTTTCTGTCGCCGGTCAGAATATCAACATGGACGCTGCTGAGGCAGTGGGGGCAGTGGTTTCTGTTATTCCCGCCCCCCTCCAGGGGTGGCACGGGCTGGCCGCAGGAGTGACAGAGGAATGATTCCCCGTTATTATTTTCTATTAATTGTTTTCTGGACATGATTTAACCCTTTCTATAAGCTTATTGGTATGGCAGAGTCCGGGTTAGGATGTCCCTCAAAGTTATGATGCCGGATTTTCCGGTCCGGTGTTCCTCATAAAGATGAAAGGACACCCTTATAAACAAAAGCTGACATATACGCCTCCTTGAACAATTGGTAATGTCCCCATTTTCTCCCTTCCGGGAATAATCGTCAAGGGAAGGATCGATTGAAACTGTTTTATGCCAGCAGATCGGAAAGGGATTTGACGAGCCATGTGGGCCTGAGGGGGAGATCCTCCGCCCTGTTCGGCCCCCAGAGGGCGAAGGCCGTATCCACCCCGGCCCGGTCGCCGCTCTGGATATCCACGGCCGCATCACCCAGGAAAAGGGTCTCCTCCGGGGTCGATCCCAGTTTTTCCAGGGCGTAGAGCACCGGTCCGGGATGGGGCTTCCCCTCCGGCGTTAGCTCGGGGGTGACGAAAATATCGAAGAATCCCGTCAGGGAGAAGTGATCCAGATATTTGTTCAGAGACTCGGTCGTGCGGGATGTCACCACACCGGTCTTTTTCCCCCGCCGCTTAAGTTCACGGAGCAGCTCCTCCACCCCGGGGAAAAGGCGCAGGTAATCCCGGTAGATGGAGAACTGATAGGTGCGGTGATAGGCGAGGATCTCCTCCTCCCTCTCCCCCATGGGGCCCAGGTAGATCTCCATCTGCTTGACCAGGGGAATCCCCACGTGGGAGACGATGGTTTCCCGGCTCAGATCTGGACCTTTGAAATGAGCCAGAGTTGCCCGGAAGGTACGGTATATGAGCTCAATCGTGTCCAGGAGGGTGCCGTCTATGTCAAACAGGTAGGTCCGGTAATCTTTCATGATTCCAAGGGTAATGAAAAAAAAGATATTGTGCAATCATTGGCATCCACGGGATAAAGGGAATATAATTCTATAAACAAACCGAATTCCGAGGAGGACTTTATGAAGAAAATCGGATTAGTACTGATTTTATTCTCCCTTTCCCTGCTTTATGTCAGCGCCGGGGATATCGATCTGGGAAATTTTCCCCTGGGCAAGTGGCTGGATTCCCGCTATAACGCGGTGTGGACCTTTTCCACGGGCAATATTCAGCTTCATATGACCGACGGCACCCTGGTATTTGATTTTGCGGGAAAGGTGGAAGACTTTAATGTGAAAGGCAGCCTGTCCGGCGTGGAAATGACCTTCTCCTGCCGGGAGACGGGGCGGAAGTATAAGTTCGTCAAGGGAGTCTCCAATCTGGATCTGCAGATGATCATCGACAAAGATTCGGGGGTTCACTACGATACGACTCTGAAGATTCAGAAGTAGTTATCCCCCCCCTTCCCTTCGGCAGCTTTCCGGTGCAACATCGGGGGCTGCTTTTTTTTGTCCTAGCCCTTGACAGACCGGTCAGCGGGGATTATCATCCTTTATGTTGATTCATTCAACATAAAGGATGATATGAAACGGGGACAGATACAAACCCATATTACAAGGACCAGGGTGCTCCGCCACATCAGGGAGTCTGTGGCGACCAGCCGCATCGAAATCTCCCGGGCCCTTTCCATGGACCGCTCCACCATGACCCATGTCATCAATGACCTTATAGGGGATAATCTCATCCGTGAGGAGGAGGGGCTGTCCCCCCGCAACAGCGGGAGAAAACCGGTCATGATCTCCCTTAACGGGGATTACGGCATGATAATGGGACTTGAGATCCAGCCCGGCTTCTACCGCATGACCCTTATGGATATGGCCGGGGCGATAAGGGAACGGAGCATGGGGAGCCATGACTTCTCCCTTCCCGCGGATATGGTATCAGCGGCAATCGATGAAACAGGAGGGAAGGGCTACCCTCCCCTCCTCGGCATCGGCCTGGCCCTTCCCGGTACGGTGGATCCCTACAAGGGGCTCCTGATCGAATCGCCGGCCCTGGATCTCTGTGATTATCCCCTGACCGATATGGGTGGCATCCCCCTTGTCATGGATAACGATGCCAACTGCTTTGCCCGCTTTGTTCTGTCCGGGGAGGCAAGGGAAGCGGGGAACATGGTGTGCCTCATCGGCGAGAGCCACCGCTACGGCCGGACCGGCCTTTCCGCCCGGGACGACATAGGCATAGGCCTCGTCATCAACGGGCAGATCTATTACGGCAGCCATTTCACCGCCGGGGAACCGGGGGGAAGTCCCTTCTATCCCCGGGCTTTGGCTCGCCTGGACAAATCGGAGGAGTCCGCCTATTTGGCCGCCCTTTTCCGTTACCTGGAGAATTCCCTTTACCTTCTGGATCCGGAGGTTCTCCATATCGGGGGGGAGCTGGTGAATTTCGACAGGAAGGATCTTGATCTCACCTCCCTCATTCCCCCGGGATGCTCCGTGGAGTACGGGAAGGAGGATAACTTCGAGATTTCCACAGGGGCGGCCCATATGTTCCGGGACCGTCTTTTCTCTCCCGTTCTGCCCGGGGAGGAGAAAACCATAATTGATGCTATCCGCTGGGAGAATCTTCCCGGTTATGGGAGAAGGAGTGACAGTTAGTATGAAAGGAAATGCACTGATAGGCCAGTCGGGAGGCCCCACCGCCGTGATCAACGCTTCTTTGGCGGGCCTGATAGAGGGGGCGCGGAGATCGGACCGGATCGGGAAAATCCTGGGCATGAACTTCGGCATCGAGGGATTTCTGGAGGAGAGGATTTATGACCTCTCCTCCCAGAGCGGAGAGATTCTGGATAAATTGCGCATGACCCCCGGTTCGGCCCTGGGGTCCTGCCGCTATAAGGTGGGGGATGAGGATCTCCCCCGGATTCTGGAACTTTTCAGGAAGTACGATATTCGCTACTTCTTCCTTATCGGGGGCAACGACACCATGGACACGATCCACAGGGTGGAGGCCTACTGCCGGGAGAAGAACTGGGATCTTTGGGGCATCGGCATCCCCAAGACCGTGGATAACGACCTTTACGGGACGGACCACACCCCCGGCTTTCCCTCGGCGGGGCGTTTTAACGCCCTCTGCGTCAAGGAAGCGGGGTGGCTGGCCCGGGACATGCGCCGGGTGGACCAGTTCGTGGTCTACCAGACCATAGGAAGGGACGCGGGATGGCTGGCGGCGGCGACGGCCCTGGCTAAGGACGGAGAGGGGGACGCCCCCCATCTCATCTACATGCCCGAGAGACCCTTCGACCGGGAGCGCTTCATCGCCGATGCCCGGGGGTGCGTCGAAAGATACGGCTGGGTGTCCATCGTCGTGTCCGAAGGTCTACGCTACGGGGACGGCACTCCCGTCTCCGCCGCCAGGGACAGGGACAACTTCGGCAATGTGGAGCTGGGCGCCATGGGGGGTGCTTCGGCGGGGCTGAGCGTTCACCGCATCCTCTCCGAAGCCACGGGCTGGCGGGGGGAATTCCAGATCACCGAATCCCTTCCCATGAGCGGAGCGGACCGGGTCTCCCCCCTGGACCGGGAGGAGGCCTACCAGTGCGGTCTTAGGGGCGTGGAAGCGGCCCTGGTGGGTGAAACGGGGGTCATGATCTCCCTTGTCCGGGAGGAAGGATCCCCCTACAGGGTCAGTTATGCCACGGTTCCCCTCAAGGATACGGCGGTGAGGGCCAAGGCCATGCCCGACCATTATATCAACGAAGCGGGGAACGGGGTGACCCCGGCCTGTCTGGACTATCTGAGGCCCCTGGTCGGGGAACTGCCCGATTTCGTCTGTCTCGAACCGATTTTTATCAAGGAAGAGTAAATGGAAAGCTACAACAAAAGCATATTATGCATCCAGGCCCATCCGGACGATACGGAATCCTGGTGCGCCGGATTACTGACCCTTCTGAAAGGGCGGGGTTATTCCATCTCCATAGCCTCCATGACCGACGGCAGCCTGGGGGGGATCGGCATGACCCGGGTGGAGACCGCTGCCTGCCGCTTCGAAGAGGGCCGCAAAGCCGCGGCGGAGCTGGGGGCGGATTTTTATTGCCTGGGGGAGAGGGACGGCTTCCTCTTCGATACGGAGGAGGTCCGCCTCAGGACCATCGATCTGATACGGAAGGTGAGGCCTGGCATCGTGCTGGGCCATGTGCCCTTTGATTATCACTCGGACCACCGCACCGCCGGGACGATCACCGAACTGGCCTGCCTGCTCTCCACCCTGCCCAATGTCCCCTGCCAGGGACAGCCCCTTGAGAAGACCCCCCTGCTTTACAGAACGGCGCCCCTCACCTTCACCGACGTGCTGGGCTTTCCCCTGCCCCCGCCCCACTTCTTTCTGGACATCGGCACGGTTATGGGGACCAAGACGAAAATGCTGGCCCACCATAAATCCCAGATCGAAGTGATGAAGGTGATGCACGGCATCGAGGACTTCTTCGCCTACAGCAAAGAGTATAACCGGGCGAACGGCGCAAAGTCCGGCGTGGAATTCGCCGAATACTACTGGCAGCACCGGGGGGGCGGTTTCCGCGATATCCCCCTGATACAGAGGGAGCTGAAAGAGTGGATCATCAATAACGAGAAAGGAGAAAAAAGTGAATAACAGAGATGAAAAATATACCCGTTACGCCCTGTGCCGGGAGATGTGGCAGACCGCCGATGTGGTAAGACAGCTGCCCCTTAAGGATATCCTGGCCCTCAGCGGCCGTTTGGGAGATCGGGTGTTCCTCTCCGGCGAGGGCTCCTCCCGGATCTTCCCCGCTAAGAGCACCCTCTATTTCGCCGCGAAATATGCCTACGGGGAGAGGATCTTCACCGAAGGGGCGACCCAGGCCCTGGAATACGACCTGGACGGGCAGACGGTTTTCGTCGCCTCCAATTCGGGAAAGACCAAGGAGGGTGTCCGTCTCATTCGCAGTCTAAAGGAGAAGGGGCCCACCAATCTGGGGGGCATTGTCGCCATGGGCGGCACTCCTATCGCGGAGGAGTCGGATTTTTCCTACATCCTCAGCTGCGGGAAGGAGGACGCCGTGGCGGCCACCAAATCGGTGGTGGAGCAGGCCCTCTTCTACGATATAATCTTTCGCCACCGGAACGGACGTCCCCTCCCCGATTTGAATCGATTAGGAGATCTTCTGGAGGAAGCCCTTTCCCTTCCCGTGGACCGGGAGATCGTTGACGCCCTTGCCGCCTCGCCGGTGCTCTACTGGGCGGGAAGGAACAACGGTGTCGCCGAGGAGCTGCGGCTCAAAACCAACGAGATCACCCGCAAGAAATCGGACTATCTGGAAGGGACCTACGGAGCCCACGGGATCGAAGAGGTCATGCAGGCGAAGGAAGCGGTCCTCCTCGTTTCTCCCTTCCCCGAGGAGACGGAAAAGTTCGATCAGGTCCTCAGGAAGGGTGTGGGCATGACCCTGGTGTCCCTCTCCGCGGGTGATACGCCCTTCCCCACGGTGCGGCTTCCCGAAGCGGGGGATCTGACGCCCTATGTGGAACTGGCGGCGGGCTGGAATCTTCTGGTGGAGACCGGTCTGGCCCTCGGCGTGAATCTCGACAAGCCGGTAAGGGCCCGCAAGGTGGGCAACGAGTGGGTCGGCTGATCAGTTAAGCACGGGAAAGGGAAGGGAGCACCTGGTCAGTGTGACCGGGAAGTCTTCCCTGCCCAGCCGGGTCAGCTCCCCGTCCAGCTCCATGAGCAGGGGGGCGGGATAATCGAGCACCATTTTCCCGGTTTGGAAGAAGTGGACCCTTTTTCCCCCGGGCCAGTGTCCCCCCTTCATGAAAAGCCCCTTTAGTATAATCCTTCCGGGCAGGCGGAACATATCCGTGATCAGATGGTTCTCCTCTCCGGGAAGGATTTTCTTTCCCCCCCCGTAATCCGTATGGCCCCGGCGGCCGAAAACATTCAGAAGGGCCCTTTTCTCCAGCACCACCGGGGCTCCCGTTTCCATACTTTCCCCGGTTGCCAGGGGATACAGGGTA
>QKAI01000497.1 GCA_003246505.1 Spirochaetaceae bacterium
GGTAGCCCGTGGTGCCGGAGGTGAAGTAGAGGAGCGAAGTATCCCCCAGGGCGGGAAGCTCACCGGGAGCGGGCCGTTCAAAGAGGGGGTTCTCTCCGGCGATGGCCCGGTTGAAGTCGATCCACTCCCCATCCCTGTCGGCGGGAACGTCGCAGTCCGTATCCACGAAGGCCCGGAGCTTCAGGGTCTCCGATTCGGGAAGGGCCTCATCGATGCTTTTCATAACCGCCTCGTCCCCCACGGACACGATCATCTTGATGCTCGCCGCGTTATTCCTGTAGACGATGTCCTTTTTCGTCAGAAGGTGGGTGGCGGGAACGGCGGGGGCGCCGATCTTGTGGAGGGCCAGGAGGCAGTACCAGAATTCGTAGCGCCTCTTGAGGATCAGCATGACCGGGTCCCCTTTGTCTATGCCCCGGCTCCGGAAGAAATTCGCCGTCCTGTCGGTGAGCTCCTTCAGTTCTCCGAAGCTTATGATCCTCTCCCCGTCCCGGTCGTTGCACCAGACCAGGGCGGTCCTGTCCGGCTCTTCCCGGGCGTACCGGTCCACCACGTCGTAGGCGAAGTTGAAATTATCCGGGACGATGACCCGGTAGTTCTCCACCAGATTATCGTATCCTTCGTACTCTCCGCTGATATACTCTCTGTACATTCTCAATTCTCCGTATTTTAAAATATGACGGCCAGGAACTCCGCCCGGCCCTCCGCCGCCTGCATGCCGTGGGGCTTCTTCGCATCGAAGTAGGCCGAGTCCCCCTCTTCCAGGAGATACTCCCTTCCCTCAAAGAAAAGCCGTATCCGCCCCTTGAGCACATAGTTGAACTCCTGCCCCGGGTGGGTGTTCAGTTCCGGCTCCGCGCCTTCCGGACCCGGCTCCACGGCGACGAGAAAGGGTTCGGCCCGGCGGCCGGCGAACCCGTAGGCCAGGCTCTGGTATTTATAGGGGGCCCGCCGGTTCACCGCCATGCCCCGGCCCCCCCTTGTAATGGATATGCTGTGGAGATGGGGGTTCTCCCCGGTCAGGAGGGCGGTCAGTTCCACCTGGAAATAGCGGGCGATGGAGTGGAGCACCCCCACGGGAATGTCCCGTTCCCCCCTCTCATAGAGGCCGTAATCCTCCTCTCCGACACCGCAGGCCCGGGCTACCGTACCCGCCCCGTCCCCGGAGATGCGACGCAGTTCACCGATTCTCTGGGCTATCAACCGAATCTGCTCATCCATTGTATCACCCTCCCCTTATATTAATTCATTTTCAGAGTCAATAGCGTCTCGTCCCTATCCAGGAGCCGGACGGAAATTTCCTCCCCCCCTATGACGGCGTAACTGGGGGAGTGGCCCCCCTTGGGCAGGGAGATGGATCCGGGATTGCACAGGACCTGGCCGTCCCTCTTCTCCAGGACGGGAATGTGGGTATGCCCGGAAAGGAGCACGTCCCCTCCGCGGGGAACGGGCAGCCGGGAAGGGTCTAGGTGGCCGTGGGTCAGAACGAAGCGGTGCGCTTCGGTCTGGAAGAGGGCGTAATCGGCCAGGATGGGAAACTGAAGGAGCATCTGGTCCACTTCGCTGTCGCAGTTGCCCCGGTTCGCCAGGATGCTCTCCCTAAGGGGATTCAGAAGCTCCACCACCCCCGGGGGATCGTACCCTTCGGGCAGGGGGTTCCGGGGGCCGTGGTAGAGAAGATCCCCCAGGAGAAAGAGCCGGTCAAAGCCTTCCCTTTTATAGATCCCCAGGGCCTTTTCCAGGGCTGGAGCCTTACCGTGTATATCCGATAATATCATGATCTTCATGGGTCTGTCCTTTTTTCTGGACAATTTTATCATTAATGAAGAAAAAAAGGAAGTCTACCGGGGAGGGGAGCCCTTGTAAACGTCCTCCCTACCGGTACTGCTCTTCCCACAGGCCGCTGAAGAACTCCCGGGCGTTCACCCCGAGGACATTATTGTTATACCCTCCCTCCTGTATGACAAGGGTGGGAAGCCCGAGGGAACCTATGAGTTCCCCGTTTGTCCGGAAGTCCCGACTCTCCAGGAGCCATGTTCCCGTGGGATCACCCTTGGCCGTATCCATGCCGAAGGCGATGATGAGAAAATGGGGGCCGAATTTTTTAATCTGCCCCAGGGCTTTCTGCAGGGTCTTATGGTAGGCCGGGCCGTCGGTACCCCTGGGCAGGGGGTAATTGATGTTGAATCCCAGGCCGTCCCCGTAGCCCGTGTCCCTCTTGAAGCCGGTGAAATGGGGATATTCGTAATCCGGGTCCCCGTGGAGGGAGACGGTCAGTACGTCCGCCCTCTCGTAGAAGATCTCCTCCTGCCCGTTCCCGTGGTGGTAGTCCACGTCCAGTATGGCCACCTTCCCGTATCCGCTCAGATAGTTCGCCGCGATGGCGGTGGAGTTGAAGTAGCAGAATCCCCCGAAGGATTTGCTGTCCGCATGGTGTCCCGGGGGCCTGTTGAGGGAGTAGACGATGTGGTTCCCCTTGAGCAGCTCGTCGGCGGCGGTAAGGGCGCAGTCCACGGCGGCCCGGGCGGCCAGATAGGCGTTCCGGTTGATGGGGCTGTACACGTCGATGCAGTAGTAGCCCGCCCGGGAGATCAGAGCCTTGGGGGGGGAGACTTCCTTTCGGATGGGGAATACGTCCGGGTAGATCGTCTCTTCCGGTCCGAGGGCCTGGGTCACCTGCTTGAAGAAGGAGACGAAATCCCTGTCATGGACGGCGGTGATCCAGGAGTCCCGGTACTTCCGGAAGGGCACTTTTCGGAAAAGGTCCGTTTTTTCGATCTCCTCCAGTATCCGGCTGACCCGGACCGGCGATTCGGCGTAACCCTGTTCCTTGATGTGATGGATGATGTGGTCCCGGTTATAGATGAGGACGATTTTCATATCCTCGCTTATGGGCTGTTCCGCTGCGGGTCCCGCCACCGGCTGCGGGGTGTAGCGGGGTGAGCGGAGATTGACCGGGCCGTCGGGTATGGTGCCGGTTACGGCCTGTACCGTTTTCCGGCCGCAGGGGGGGGTGCGTTTCTTCTCCAGGATCGCCCACACGATTCCCCTCAGATCGGAACCGGTCAGGACGGTTTCCCTGTCCAGTCGGTCGCAGATGAGGAAATAGGGCTGTCCGTAAACCTTTCTCGTATTCTCCAGGAAGGCGGGGCAGTCGACGGGCAGGGCCTGGTATTTTTCGTAGAAGCGCAGCCGGGCCCTGTTGGCCCTGAGAAGGGTCCTGTCCCCTTCCTCCCGGGGATCGTCGGTCAGGCATTCCAGGAAGAGGCCCGATGACTTGAGCAACATGGCCTCCTGCCTGACTCGTTCATAGAGGGAACTGCCCACCCCGCCGCTCCTGTTGTCCGAGTCGGTGACGATAAGGTCGAGAAAGGAGAAATTGAATTCCCTGTCGTAGGACATGAGGGCGAAGGCCTTGAGCCGGCCGTGCAGGTCTGAGGCGGCGAAGAAGATATGGCGCATCTTCCGGTGGACGGGATTGCGGAACAGGGTTCTCATGGAAGCCAGATAATCCTCGTCAATGTCTGCGATATGGGATTGAGTCAAATCCAGAATCTGTTCAATTATCGCCCTGTTGGCGGGTATAAGGTCGTCAAAAATTTTCCTGATTTTAAAGCCCATGATGACTCCTTTTTATTTTAGGATATTGAATTAGCGTGATAATTTCAAGGGCGACTGTTCACCCCCGGATGATGGCAATCAGGTAGGCAAGATAAGCCGCAAGGAAAATCCCCCCCTCCCACCGTTCGATTTTGCGCTCCCCCCCGGTGAAGATAAATAGGAAGATCATGAGGGAGAAGAGCAGATTGACTCCCAGGTCCAGGTAAACCCCGGAGTCGGGTATCGGCAGGGGTCGGATGACTCCGGAAAGTCCCAGAATAAAGAAAACGTTAAAGATATTGGAACCGAGAACATTCCCCAGGGCCATGTCCGTTCGGGAGCGGGCCGCCGCCACTATGGAAGTGATGAGTTCCGGAAGGGAAGTTCCCATGGCCACGATGGTCAGGGCTATGATGCGGGTGGAAACCCCCAGGGAGAGGGCCAGAGCCGTCGCTCCGCCCACGACGAGTTTCCCGCCCCCGTAGAGAAGGCCCAGGGAGAGGATGATAAGCCCCAGGGCGACGGGGGCATTCCTCTCTCCCCCTGTCCCCGGGGCCTCTTCCTCCCCGGGCGTTTCGGCGGCGTCCCGCTTCATGGTGGAAACATTGTAACCCAGGAAAATCGCGAAGAAAAGCAGGAAGAGCAGCGCATCGGTCCGGGAAAGTATGTCCGCCGGGGAACCGTCCAGGGCTCCGTCCAGAACCGCGACGAGCAGAACGGCGGCGGAGAGTATGACCAGGGGCACCTCTATCCAGGTGGTGCGGCTTTTCGTATAAATGGGCCTGACCAGGGCGCTCAGGCCCAGGATGAAGGCGATGTTGAAGACGTTGCTACCGCTGATATTGCCCAGGGCGATCCGGTTGTCCCCCCCGGAGGAGGCCACGATGTTCACCACCAGTTCGGGCATGGATGTCCCGAAGGCCACGATGGTCAGTCCTATGACCATCTCCGAGACCCCCCATTTCCGGGCGACCAGAGAGGCGTTGTCAACAAGAACCCAGGCCCCCCCTATGAGGAGGCCCAGGCCGGCGAAGAGCATTATCAGCGACACGGGAACCTAAAGGCCGGCGTTCATGCGCAGTTCCTGCCACTGGTAGAGGGGCCGGTTGAGAATCACGATCTCGATGCGCCGGTTTTTCCTTTTCCCCTCCTCCGTGGCGTTGCCGGCGATGGGGCGCCACTCCCCGAAGGAGACCGCCACCAGCCGCTCCGGAGCGATGCCCGCCTTCTCCTGGAAGAAGCGGGTCACGTTGACCGCCCGGGCCGCTCCCAGCTCCCAGGCCGTGGGATACTGGGGCGTATCGAGCCCCGTCGCCGTATGGCCCTCCACCCGGATGATTCGGTCGGGGAAGTTATCGAAGACGCTGGCGATGCGCAGCAGGATCTGCTGGTTCTCCTTGCGGAGCTCCGCCCGGCCCGCCTCGAAGAGGATCGGGTTGTTCACATGGATGATGAGCATGCCGTTGTACACGAAATACTCCACGTAACCCTGGGCTATCTCGTCGGCCAGGAGGGTTTCCAGCTCCTTCACCGCCATATCCGTCGGGTCTATATCCCCGGCGTTCCTCATCTCCACTTCGTTATAGTGCGCCTGCAGGCTGGCCAGCTGCTGATTCAGGAAATCCCTCTCCGAACGCAGCCCCTCCAGTTCGGCCTCGTCCTTCGCCTGGGATGCGGCGAGCCGGGCTTCCAGATCGGCTATGTCCCCGTTCAGACCGTCGATGATCTCGTCCCGGTCGGTGTTTTCCGATACCTCCGGGGGAACGCTCTTGCAGCTCCCCGCCAGGATCAGTGCGGACAGCAGGACTGTCCCCAGGTAGAATTTACGCATATTGCGCCTCCTGACTCTATTTTCATTCAGAAGAGGGGATAAAGCAATCTTTATCGTTGACATTGGGGGGAATATAACTATTATACTGATTACAGGAGACGGGAAGGTTTTATCCCCATCCCTGTCTTATAACTTTTTTTACAGCAGGTAAATGGCGTGTCTGTTTGGGATATGAAAAAACACCTCGACCGGATCTACCGGAGAAATCCGGAAAATCAGTCCTACATCATTGATGTTCAGATCGATCACTACAACGACCTTTTCAACTACCTGGACCCCTCCCCCCTGAGGAGACGGGATCTGGATCAGGATTTCATCGCCTACCTGGAGGAAGCCTCCCTGGAGATTCCCCTGAAATTTCCCCTGGAGCTGGACATCCACTGCGCCTTTTCCGAGGAGCTGAAGGAGAGGGAGGACCGGATCCGGCAGGGGCTTTATACCTATTTCGAAGCGATTCTCCTCCAGAGGGACAGACGGATCTTCCTTCTCATACGGACCAGCCTGCTCTACCTCGTCATAGGGGGAGCTTTGCTCCTTTTCTCCTATTTCCTCTCCCGGAGGCTGGAGGAGAACTATTTCAACGGGATTCTCATCGAGGGGTCCAATATCGGGGGCTGGGTATTCGCCTGGGAGGCTTTGGATATCCTGGCCTTCAAGACGGCCCAGCTCCGCAGGGAAAAGAAACGGATACTACGCCTGGAAAACGGGGCTATCAATTTCAGATATCAGGGAAAGGAGTCTCTCAAATGATGTTTCTCGACAACGCCCGGGGTCAGCTGAACAGCGTCCTGGACGAAATTCAGGTCCTGGCCCAGCAGGTTCAGGACAGGAGCCAATCCACCGCCCAGAGGGCGGAAGCCTTCGGGGATATCATCGCCTCGGAGGTGGGGGACTCCCTCATGTCCCGGGCCCGGAATCTGGAGCGGGAGTACGGCTTCCGCCAGCTCTTCCTCAAATTCGAAGGGACCAACCCCTCGGGCACCCAGAAGGACCGGATCGCCTTCGCCCAGGTGGAGGACGCCTTCCGCCAGGGATACGAGCGGATCGTCTTTGCCACCTGCGGGAACTACGGGGTGGCCCTCTCCTTCGCCGCCTCCCTGGCGGGCCTGGCCTGCCTCATCTACATCCCCGAGAAGTACCACACCCCCCGGGAGGAGGAGATGGTCCGGTGGGGCGCCCGCATCGTCCGGGCGGGGAGGGATTACGAGGAGGCGGTGGAGCTCTCCAGCATCAAGGCCCGGGAGGAGGGGTGCTACGACGCCAATCCCGGGGCGATCAATACGGATATTCAGCTCAAGGCCTACGGGGAGATCGCCACGGAGATCTACGACGAACTGCGGGACGCCCCGGCGGCGGTGGCGGTGCCCGTTTCCAACGGAACCACCCTGGCGGGCATCTACAAGGGGTTCCAAACCCTCTACCGGCGGGGCAAGACCTCCCGCATCCCCAAGATGATCGCCGGATCCTCCTCGGGGAAGAACCCCATCATCTCCAGCTTCCGCAAGGGGCTCAAGACCTATACCGACCTGGACCCGGCCAAGATCCGGGAAAGCCTGATAAACGAACCCCTGATCAACTGGCACTCCATCGACGGGGAGCTGGCCTATCAGGCCATAAGGGAGAGCGGCGGATGGGCCTGCGACGTGACGGACAAGACCATGACGGGCCTTTCGAGTTTCATAAAAACCAACGAAGGCCTTTCCGTTCTGCCCGCCTCCACCGCCGGCCTGAGTGCTCTCATCGACATGAACATGCTCACGCCCCTGCCGGGGGACCGGTACGTGGTCGTGCTGACAGGGAGGAAATGATGAAATTCGATGGAAACGCCGTGGTTTACTGCGAAAATTCCTTTGCCAATACCTACGGGAAGACCGCCCACGGTCTCGTCCGTTTCACCGAACGGTACCGGGTGGTCGCCGTTATAGACAGTTCCCTTCCCGGCGAACCGGACGCGGCGGAGTTCCTGGACCGGAAGGCTAAGGGCATCCCGGTGGTGAAGAACCTCTCCCGCGCCTTCGAGGTGGCCGCCGAAAAGGGGCTGCCCCTGACCCATTTCGTCATAGGCCTGGCCACGGACGGGGGCTACCTGACCGAGGAGATCCGATCCGCCGTGGGGGAGGCCCTGGAACGGGGTCTGAATGCGGACTCCGGGCTTCATGACTATCTGAACGACGACCCGGTGCTCACCTCCCTGGCGGAGGAGAAGGGCCTGGTCCTGCGGGATATCCGCCGCCCCGCCGAGGGGAGCAACCACATGTTCTCCGGCAAGATAGAAGAGGTCGCCTCCAAACGGATAGCCCTGATGGGAACCGATTCGGCCCTGGGCAAGCGGACCACATCCTGGCTTCTGGTCCACGCCCTGCAGAAAGCCGGCCGCAGCGCCGAAATGATAGGGACGGGGCAGACCGCCTGGCTCCAGGGGGCCCGGTTCAGCATGGTCCTGGACTCCCTGGTCAACGATTACGTCTCCGGGGAGCTGGAGCACGCCGCCTGGAGGGCCTGGAAGGAGGAGAACCCGGACTTCATGGTGATTGAAGGGCAGGGGAGCCTCATGAATCCGGGCTATCCCGGGGGATTCGAAATCCTCGCCGCCTGCCGGCCCCACGCCATCGTCATGCAGCACGCCCCGGCCCGCAAAGAGTACGACGGCTTTCCCGGCTATCCCCTGGACTCCCTGAAGGACCAGATCTTCCTGGCGGAATTCCTTTCCAAAAAAAAGGTCATAGGAATTACCCTCAACCATGAGGATATGGACTGGAAGGATATCGACCGGGTCTGCGGGGAACTGGAGGCGGAGCACGGGATTCCCGTCTGCGACCCCATCGTTCAGGGCATAGACAAGATACGGGACGCCGTCCTTTCCCTATGAAAATCACCCGGGTCGAACTGACCCCCCTCTCCCTCAAACTGCGGAGCCCCTACACGGTGGCTTACCAGACCTTCGACCGGTCGGACCACCTGTTCCTGAGGCTGGAAGCGGGGGGGAAAAGCGGCTGGGGGTGCATGGCCCCGGACGTGTTCGTCACCGGGGAGGATGTGGGGAAGATCTATCCGGAGGTGAGGGAGGCCCTTCCCGCCCTGCTCCTGGGCGGGGATCCCTTCCGCCGGGCCCAGCATCTGGACCGGATCAAAAAGGCCTTTCCCCTCTACCCCGGATTAAGGGCGGCGGCGGACATGGCCCTCTGGGATCTTCTGGGAAACTACGCCGGCCTTCCCGTATGGAAGATCATCGGGGGGTACCGCTCCCGCATAGAGACGAGCATCACCATCGGCATCTGCCCCCTGGAGGAGACCCTGGAGCAGGCCCGGGAGTTCGTTTCCCAGGGGTTCGGTATCCTCAAGATCAAGGGGGGCATGAGCCCCGAGGAGGACGGGGAGCGGGTGATCCGGGTGCACGAGGAGTTCGGCGGGAAGATCCGGCTGCGCTTTGACGCCAACCAGGGCTACGACATCAAAGGGACCATGGCCTTTCTGGACATCATAAGGGAGGTCCCCCTGGAGCTGCTGGAACAGCCCACGGGAAAGGAGGACACGGAAGCCCTGGGGCACATCACCAACCGCACCGAGGTCAACATCATGGCCGACGAGAGCCTCCTCTCCCTCATGGACGCCTTCAAGCTGGCCCGGAAGGGGCTGGTGGACATGATGAACATCAAGCTACTCAAGGTGGGGGGCATCACCGACGCGATCCAGGTGGACAGCGTGGCCCGGTCGGCGAAGATCAAGGTCATGGTGGGCTGCATGGACGAGTCCGCCCTGGGCATCTCCGCGGGACTCCATTTCGCCCTGAGCCGCAAGAACATCCTCTACGCCGACCTGGACGGCCACTTCGACCTGGTGGACGACCCCGCCGCGGGGGCGGTCCTTTTCAAAAAGGGATTCCTCTATCCCAGCGAAAAGCCCGGGCTGGGATTCGAAGGGACCGGGCTATGAAGAAGGGGCTGCTGTTTCTCATCCTCCTGTTGAGTTTCGCCAGCCTTTACCTGGAACAGCTGGACATTGACCATCCGGTCCTGGACGGGGCCGTCGTATCCCTGGACATCCTCATCATGGGCCTTCTCCTGGCGGAGACCTTCCTCCCCTGGTTCCGCAAGGGGGACCGGATGAACTACTTCCTCCGCCACCGGGGGGACATCCTCTTCGTCATGGTCTTTTTCCTCCTTTTCCTGGCCAACCGGATCTTCTCCCTCTTCTCTTCCCGGGGAGAAGAGGGGCGGATCGTCTTTACGGTCATCCGCCAGGTGCTGCTCCTCTTCAAGATATTCGGGCGCTTCCGCAAGGTCACCCTCTATCTGAATTCCGTCTTCGACAAGCCCGCCCAGACGGTGATCCTCAGCTTCTTCATGGTCATTCTGGCGGGATGCCTGCTCCTGATGCTTCCCTTTTCCGCGGGGAGCGGGGAGATCTCCTTCCTGGACGCCCTCTTCACTTCCGCCTCGGCGGTCTGCGTCACCGGGCTGACCGTGGTATCCACGGGGACCGATTTCAGCCTCATAGGGCAGATCGTCATCGTCGTCCTTATCCAGATCGGGGGGCTGGGCATCATGCTCCTCTCCTACTTCGTGGTATTCCTCCTGCGCAAGGAGGTCAGCCTGGAGGACCGGGCCCTTCTGAGCTTCATGCTTAACAAGTCCGACTTCAATTCCATCCGCAAGAGCGTCAAGAGGATCATCCTGCTCACCTTCTCCATCGAAGGGGCGGGGGCCCTGCTCCTCGCCCTCTCCCTGGCCGGCAGGGAACCCTTCGGGCCGCGGCTCCTGTGGGAGTCCCTGTTCCACGGTGTCTCCGCCTTCTGCAACGCCGGCTTCGCCCTCTATCCGGACAGTCTGGAATCCTTTAAGGGGAACCTTCTCCTGAACGTCACCGTCGC
>QKAI01000476.1 GCA_003246505.1 Spirochaetaceae bacterium
GGCGGTGGGAATTTCGATTTTCTTTGAGCGGAAAACGGATATGGAACGGGAGCTGGGAAACATGACCCAAACCGTCATGGGGATTGTCAGAAGCAATATCCAGCTCATCATAAGCAACCGCCTGGAACGGGAAGTCAATTCCGCCCTCTCCGTGGCGGATTACATCTACGGGGAAGAAAGAGCCCGGGGTGCGGGGGAAGAAAAGATCAGGGAGGATATCGCTTCCTATTGCATCTCCCGCCGCGTGGGGAAGACCGGCTATATCTACGTCCTCGACACGCTGGGGGATATCATAGCCCATCCCTACGATGAACTGATAGGCGAATCGCTTATCGAGTATGACTTTATCCGTACCCAGGTTCGGGAGAAATCCGGTTATCTGGAGTATGACTGGAAGAATCCCGGGGAGGAGGAGCCCCGGGCCAAGGCCCTCTATATGGAGGAATTCGAACCCTTCGGCTGGATCGTATCCGCCTCCGCCTACAAGGAAGAGTTCGTCGATCTCATCCGTCTTGATGACATAAGCAAGAGCCTGGAGACCATTCCCGCCGGGGAGGAGGGGAATATCTCCATCATGGACCGGGAGGGAAACATCCTCGTCCATCCCCAGTACGCGGGCGGGAACATCCATGACTTCTCCGAGGATGAAATGGACTGGGACTACTCCTTCCTGTACGAAATCCCCGAGAAACTCAACGGGGAGATCCTCTACCGGTGGCCCGATCCGGAGACGGGACATATGGAAGGGAAGGCACTCCTTTACCGGTATCTCCCCGAAATGGACTGGATCGTTATAGCCTCCGTCTCCATCAACAGGTATACGGGCTTTATCAAGCGCCTCTATCTTTTCATCCTGCTCTTCTTTGTCCTGGGGGGGCTGCTCTTCTATCTTCTGAGCATACGGTTCTCCGCCCAGCTCATTCGCCCCCTGTTCCTGGTCACCGAATTCATAGAGGACCGCAAGGTAAGGGGGCTGTCGGAAAGGCTGGACGGGGAGGGGAAGGATGAATTTTCCGAGCTCAGCCGGGGCATAAACAACTTTCTCGACACCATAGAGGAGGAGAGGAACAACCGGCTCATCGCGGAGGAGGAGAACCGGATCCTGGCCCAGTTCACCAACGGGAACCCCCTGCCGGTCATGAGAATAGACGGCAAGGGCAACATCCTCTATGTGAACAAGGCTTCCATAGAGCTGATGAAGTACTGGGACATAGCCTTCACCACCCGTCTCCCCGAGGATCTGGTGGGGATGATCCGGAAGTTCGGTTCCGATTTCGCCGATTTCGAGTACCGGAGGAAGAACCGGATCTACAGCATCATGCTCTCCTTCTTCGAAAATCAGGACTCCTACTATCTGCTTATCTCGGACATCACGGTCCGCAAGGAGGACGAGTATCTCCTCATCATGTCGGAGAGCGTTTTCTCCCATACCATGGAGGGCATCGTGGTCACCGATCCGGACGGCACCATCATCCGGGTCAATCCCGCCTTCAGCCAGATAACGGGATACTCCCGGGAGGACGCGGTGGGGGCCAACCCGAGGATCCTCAAATCGGATCACCACCAGTCCGAATTCTACGCCGGACTCTGGAATCAGCTCCTCGAAACGGGGACCTGGACCGGCGAGATATGGAACCGGAGAAAGAACGGGGAGGCCTACCCGGAGTGGCTGACCATAAACAGCGTCTGCGACGAAAGGGGAAAACTGATCCATTACGTGGGCATCTTCAAGGATATCTCCGATATCAAGGAGAGCGAGGAGAAGCTCCGCTACCAGGTCTCCCATGACGCCCTGACCGGACTGCCGAACCGCATCCTCTTCGAAGACCGACTCAACCGGGCCATCGCCCGGGCGGAAAGGGCCCGGAACAAGCTGGCCGTCCTCTTCCTGGACATGGATAACTTCAAGCATGTGAACGACAGCCTGGGCCATCAGTCGGGGGACGATTTTCTCAAGATCATCGCTTCCCGCCTCGTCCAGTCCTGCCGTGACGAGGATACAGTCGCCCGGCTGGGGGGGGATGAGTTCGTGATTCTGGTTCCGGAAATGACGGAGCAGAACAATATCATTGAGATCGCCAACAGGATTCAGAGGATCGTGGGGGCCCCCCTGCTCTTCAGCAATCACGAGCTTCACCCCACCGTCAGTATCGGGGTGACCATCTATCCGGAGGACGGGGACGATCCCCAGCTCCTCATGAAGAATGCCGACCTGGCCATGTACAAGGCCAAGGACCTGGGCAAGGGGACCTATTCCCTCTTCAACCGGGAGATGAACGATCAGGTGAGGAAGAGGATGGAACTGGAGAGTCAGCTCAAGCGCTCCCTCCAGAAGAACGAGATCTTCCTCGTCTACCAGCCCAAGGTTTCCGTGGCGGACGGGGAGATCGTCGGGGTGGAAGCCCTGGTCCGGTGGCAGAACGACAACCTGGGCCTGGTATCGCCGGGGGATTTCATACCCCTGGCCGAGGAAACCGGATTTATCCTCAAGCTGGGGGACTGGGTCCTGGAGAGGGCCCTTACCGATCTGAACGGGCTCAGGAACATCAAGGGCCAGCCCCTGGAGATAGCGGTCAACCTCTCCTCCCGGCAGTTCCGGGATAAGAAGCTCACCGGGCGTATCGACAGGATCCTCCGGCGCACCTCCTCCGATCCGTCCCAGGTGAATTTCGAGATCACCGAAAGCGCGGCCATGGACGAATCGGAAACCTCCCTGGGGATTATGAACCACCTGAAGGGGCTGGGCGTCCGCATCTCCATTGACGATTTCGGTACGGGCTACTCCTCCTACAGCTATCTCAAGCAGTTCCAGGTCCACTGTCTCAAGGTGGATAAATCCTTCGTAGACGAGGTGCCCCAGGACAGCAAAACTTCGGCTATCATGAAAAACATCATCGATCTGGGGCATACTCTGAATATGGAGGTGGTGGCCGAAGGGGTGGAAGAGGCCGCCCAGCGTCAGTTCCTCGCCGAGGCGGGCTGCGATGTGATACAGGGGTACTATTATTACAAGCCCCTGCGCCTGGAGGAGCTTAAGAAAGTCCTCTCCCAATAAAACGGCCTTTCAGGTCAAACCCATCTTCTCAAGTTCCTCCCAGGTCCGGGGGGGCGAGTAGAGAAAACCCTGGACGTAGGATATGTCCAGGGCATGGATGAGGCGGAGATCCTCCCCGTCCTCCACCCCTTCCGCCACCAGGGTCATATCCAGGGCGTCGCTCAGGGACACGAAGCTTCGGATGATTTCTGTCTGGCGCCGGTCATCCTTCATATTCCGCAGGAAAAATTTATCCAGCTTAAGCGTGTCGAAGGGGATGGACTGGAGCCGCCCCAGGGAGGATTCCCCGGTTCCGAAGTCGTCCATGACCAGGCGGTAGCCCGCCCGCACCAGCTTCTCCACGGCGCTCCAGAAGAAGCGGATCTGACCGGAGGCAGAGGTTTCGGTGATTTCCAGCTTAAGCCGTTCCCGGTCCACGGCGTACCGTGCCAGCAGGGCGTCCAGCTTCTCCACGAAATCGGATTCGATGAATTGGACCGGACTGACATTCACCGTGATGTAGGGGCCGCTTTTTTTCACCCGGTCCCGCAGGGTTTTCAAAACTTCCTCCAGAACGAACCAGCCCAGATCGATGATATGGCCGTTCTCCTCGGCCAGGGGGATGAATTCGTCGGGTCGGATAGGGCGTCCCCTTTTTCTGTTCTGCCACCGGGCCAGGGCTTCGTATCCCGCGGGGCGCCCCGTCCGGATATCCATGATGGGCTGGTAGTGGACGGAGAGCTCCCTCAGGAATTCGGGACTGTCCATGTCCGCATCCAGTTCCAGCCTCTCCGTTCTGATGCGGTTGAGCTCCGAATCGTAGCGGACGATCCCGCCGATCCCGGAGGATTCGGCCCTCTCCCTGCCGGTGAGCGCCAGCTGGGAACGGCTGACGAGCTGCTCCATGGTTTCCCCCGCGGAAAAGGGGGTCAGGCCGATTCGGATGCGGAGGCGAACTTCCCGCCCGCTGAAGCGGACCGTATTCCGGAATATCCGGATAATACGGTCTGCCATTTCCCCGGAGGAATCCCGGCTTTCCTCAGGGCAGATCAGGTAGAAGGAGAATCCCCTCCCCCGGTAGAGAGAGACTTCGGACCCGGTGCTCTCCCTCAATTTCTCCGTAAACCCTATGAGCAGATTATCGATGAAGTCCCTTTCCATAAGGGAGGAGAGCTCCCCGATATTCTCAAGGGAGAGCTGCATCAGCTGCCTATCATCCATCTCTCCCCGGGGGGGCGGGACATTTTCCACCAGGGCCCGGAAATTCTCCAGTTTGGTCAGAGGGTCATGGTAGGCGAGGAAGTGGAGCTGTTCCTCCGCTTTCCGGCGTCTCTCAATTTCATGGCGGAGTTCCCGGTTCTCCCGGCTGAGTAGAAGGTTTCTCCTGTAGGGGCTGCGCCCCGACGCCAGGACCAGGGAGAGGACCAGGGAGAACAGCCAGAGAACCGTCATGATCAGAAAAAGAAGCCGGGTCCGGTCCATTTCCCGGATCAGATCTTTCTCCCCTACCGCGGCGTAGAGGGAGAGGGGGAGTACCCGGCTCTCCCGATGGAACACCCGGATTCCCTTTCCTTCCGCGGGGGGGGCGTTCCTGTCGGAGCCGTAAAGAACGCGGCCCTCCCTGTCGGTCAGACAGATTTCGGTGAATCCCTCCGTATCCAGACTGTCCATGTAGTAGGCCAGCCTCAGAAGGATGATGTCGATGGTCACGACCCCCTGTAGCTCTCCCTCCCGATAGAAGGGGCGGCCGAAGGTGAGGTAGGTGTAATCCTTATCGTAGTAGGGGGGGGTAATGCCCAGGCTGTCCGGGGAGGTCCGGGAGAGGATTCCGTACCAGTCCTGGTTCAGATAGTCGTACTCGGGGGTGCTCCAGTCGTAGGTAAGTGAGTAAGTCCCCCCGGAGGGCCTGTCAAAGTGGATGTAGGGGCCGAACCAGCGCACCCCCTCCTGAAACCGGTCCGGTTCATACCAGATCCCCAGGCCGTAAAGAAGCTCCGTGCGGGAGGAGGCGAATATTTTATTCAGAAAAATCTCGTGGGCGCTCCGGGTGTGGGGGAGTTCGTCGGAAAGGGAGGCCATGGTATCCAGGAGCTGTCGGAAGGAGGTGAACTGCAGTTCGGTCAGCTGCAGGATTTCGGAGAACCGGCCCTCCCGCTCCTTGATCAGTTCCCGCCTCTCCCTGTCTCCGGAAAGAAGGACCGTCAAAATGCCCACAGCCAGAAAGAGGAGGGGGAAAAGAGAGTAGAGCTGTCTTTTGATACTACCATTCATCTAGCTATTCCATTATAGAGTAAATCTGTCAGAAAAAGGTCACATTTTTTTTATTTTTCCCGGTCGGACGTCCGGAATCCGATTCCGGGAAGGCACCGTTTTAATCTGGAGGGAAAGTATCGATTTTGATATACTGGTGCCATGGAAAAGCTTATCCTCTTCTTCATAGACGGCATCGGACTGGCCCCCCCCTCTCCCCTGAATCCCGTATCCCGTCTTTTCACCGCGGAAACGGGGGGAGAGGGTCTTGTGCCCGTGGAAGGCCCCCGCTACCGGGACCGGTCCCTTCTGGTGCCCCTGGACGCCTGCCTGGGAGTGGAGGGCCTGCCCCAGTCCGCCACGGGGCAGACGTCCCTCTTTACCGGGGTAAACGCTCCCCGCTTCCTGGGCTACCATCTCACCGCCTTCCCCAACGAGGAGCTGCTCCCCCTCTTTACGGAGCGGAGCATCATGAAGGTCCTGGCCGGGAAGGGGGTAAGGGTTACGGCGGTGAACATGTACACGCCGGGCTTCTTCCGGGAGCGGGTGGGGGCCCTCAAAAACCGCTTCCCCGCCTCCACCCTGACCATAAAAGCCTCCGGGACGCCCTTTCGCATGGAGGGGGAGTACGGGGAGGGGAAGGCTGTCTTCGCGGACATAACCAACGAGCTCGTCCGCCGGCGGGGCCACGACATTGACCTCATCACGCCGGAAGAGGGAGCCCGGAGGACCCTGAACATTCTGGAGGAGGGGGACTTCCTTTTCTTCGAGTATTTCATGACCGACCACTTCGGTCACAAGCGGGACCGGGAGAGTATGGACCGGTGCGTGGATAATCTGAACCGATACGTCACGGCCCTCACCGGGGGTATGGACCTGGAAAGGGAGGCCCTGCTTATCGTGAGCGACCACGGGAACAGCGAGGATTTCTCCACCGGGGCCCATACGGTGAATCCGGTTCCCGGCCTTCTCATCGGCGGTTCGGAACCGCAGAGGGAGCGGTTCAGCCGCTGCCGGGACCTGACCGACGTGTATGCATTCATGGCGGAATATTTTTAGGATTCCCTTTTTTTGTTAAAAACTACAAATATTATAACCAATCCTCTTGAAGCCACCATATATAGTGTGTTATGTATATTGGCAAGGGGTTATACCAGTGCATATAGTCAAGAGAGATGGGGCGTCACAGCCCTATGACAATCGGAAAATAAGGGGGGCCATGGAAAAGGCCTTCCACAGCGTCGGGGAGGTTCCGGAACAGGATGTTCTGAACGGCCTTACCGGGGCAATAGAGGGAATCATAACGGAACTGAACCGGGAAGAGGGGCCCGTCACGGTGGAACGGATACAGGACCTGGTGGAGAAGACCCTCATGGAAAGGGATTTCTTCGCCGCCGCCAAGAGCTACATCCTCTACCGGGACCGCCACGGCCGCCGCAGGGCGGACCGGCTCTCCCTGCTCTCCCTGGTTCCGGGAGCCGCCGACGGGGACGACCTGTCCCTTTTGCTCCACGGCATACAGGAGACCTACGTCGACGGTGTCTACGATCTCTCCCTGCTACTGCATAAGTTCACCGCCTTCCGCAAGGAGGAGATGGCCCGGAGCGAAGCCCTCTCCCTCCTGGTCAAGGCGGCCCTGGAACTGACCGTCCAGGACGCCCCGGACTGGGAGTTCATCGCCTCCCGCCTGGAATATTACCGGTTCAGCGAGAATCTGCGCCGGGAACTGAAGGGACGGAGGATTCACTCCTTTTACGAAAAGATGCGGTGGATGATAGGGGAGGGGCTCTACGGCTCCTACATGGGGGAGCATTACGGCCGGGAGGATGTGGACTACTTCGAATCCCGTCTGGAGGAGGAACGGAACAATCTCCTGACCTACAGCGCCCTGGACCTGCTTCTCAAGCGCTATGTGATCCATGACCGGTCGAACCGGCCGGTGGAAACGCCCCAGGAGCTCTTCATGGGAATCGCCATGCATCTGTGCATGGGGGAGAAGAGCGACCGCAGGGAGTGGGTGGTCAAAACCTACGACATCGTCAGCCGCCTGCAGGTCACCATGGCCACGCCCACCCTTTCAAACGCCCGGAAGCCCTTCCATCAGCTCTCCTCCTGCTTTATCGATACGGTGCCCGACTCCCTGGACGGCATCTACCGGAGCATCTCAAGCTTCGCCCAGGTCTCTAAATACGGGGGCGGCATGGGGCTCTACTTCGGCAAGGTGCGCGCCGTAGGCTCCCCCATCCGGGGCTTCAAGGGGGCCGCCGGCGGGGTCATCCGCTGGATCAAGCTGGCCAACGACACGGCGGTGGCCGTGGATCAGCTGGGAGTGCGTCAGGGGGCGGTGGCGGTCTACCTGGACATCTGGCACAAGGACATACCCGAGTTTCTGCAGCTGAAGACGAACAACGGGGACGACCGGATGAAGGCCCACGACGTGTTTCCCGCCCTGTGCGTGCCGGACTACTTCTGGGAGAAGGTCCGGGGGGATCTGAACGGGGAGTGGCACCTCATGTGCCCCCACGAGGTCAAATCGGTCAAGGGCTACTCCCTGGAGGACTCCTGGGGGGAGGAGTGGACCGAAAAATACAAGGCCTGCCTGGAGGACGACCGGATTGAGAAGCGGATGATCCCCCTTAAGGATCTGGTGCGTATGATCATAAAATCGGCCGTGGAAACGGGGACCCCCTTCATCTTCAACCGGGACACGGTGAACCGGATGAATCCCAACAGCCACGAGGGCATGGTCTACTGCTCCAACCTCTGCACCGAGATCGCCCAGAACATGAGCCCCTCCCGCCTGGTCAGCCGGCAGGAGGAGGGGGACGTGGTGGTGGAGCGCACCGAGCCGGGGGACTTCGTGGTCTGCAACCTGGCCTCCCTGGTGCTGGGCAACATCGACTTGGAGAAGAAGGGGGAGCTGGAGGAGATCACCGCCGTGGCCGTGAGGGCCCTGGACAACGTGATCGACCTGAATTTCTACCCCGTGCCCTACGCCCGGATCACCAACAGGACCTACAGGCCCATCGGCCTGGGGATCAGCGGCTACCACCACGGCCTGGCCAGGGCGGGCCTCACCTGGGAGAGCGAATCCCATCTGGCCTGGGCGGACGAGCTTTTCGGCCGGATCAGTTACGCCGCGGTCGAAGCCAGCTCCCTCCTGGCGGAGGAGAAGGGCTCCTACGGCCTCTTCCCCGGTTCGGACTGGGAGACGGGGGCCTTCTTCGAGAAGAGGGAGTACCGGGGCGAGGCCTGGGACCGGCTCCGCTCTGACGTGGCCCGCCGGGGCATGCGGAACGGTTATCTTCTGGCCGTGGCCCCCACCAGCTCCACCTCCATCGTGGCGGGCACCACCGCGGGCATCGATCCGGTGATGAGCAAGTTCTTCCTGGAGGAAAAAAAGGGTCTCACCGTGCCCCGGGTGGCCCCGGACCTGGGCCCGGCCACTTTCTGGCTCTATAAAAACGCCCACCACATCGACCAGTCCTGGTCCGTGAAGGCGGCGGGCGTCCGGCAGAGGCATATCGATCAGGCCCAGTCCCTGAATCTGTACATCACCACCGACTTCAGCCTGCGCCAGGTCCTTGATCTCTATATCAAGGCCTGGGAGGAGGGGGTCAAGACGGTCTACTACATCCGCTCCCAGTCCCTGGAGGTGGAGGAGTGCACCAGCTGTTCCGCCTAAGGAAGAAGGAGAGATAATCATGAGCGAGAAACTGGAAAGACGCCCCCTGTTCAACGAGAAGGGCGATTCGGATGTCCTGAAGAGACGGATGATCGGGGGGAACACCACCAACCTGAACGACTTCAACAACCTCAAGTACGGCTGGACCTCCGAATGGTACCGGCACAGCATGAACAATTTCTGGATCCCCGAGGAGATCAACCTGCAGAACGACGTGAAGGAGTACCGGGAGCTGAGCCCGGACGAGCGGACCGCCTACGACAAGATCCTCTCCTTCCTGGTCTTCCTGGACAGCATCCAGACGGCCAACCTGCCCTCCCTGGGGGAGTTCATCACCGCCAACGAGGTAAACCTCTGCCTGACCATCCACGCCTTCCAGGAGGCGGTCCACTCCCAGAGCTACAGCTACATGCTGGACACAATCTGCTCCCCGGAGGAGAGGAACGCCATCCTCTACCAGTGGCGGGACGACGAACACCTGCTGGCCCGGAACAAGTACATCGGGGACCAGTACAACCGCTTCCAGCGGGATCCCAGCCCGGAGAACCTGGTGCGCGCCGCCGTGGCCAACTACGTGCTGGAGGGGGTGTACTTCTATTCCGGGTTCATGTTCTTCTACAACCTGGGGCGCAACGGCAAGATGAGCGGCTCCGTGCAGGAGATACGCTATATCAACCGGGACGAGAACACCCACCTGCTCCTCTTCCGGTCCATCATAAAGGAGCTGCAGAAGGAGAGGCCCGAACTCTTCACCGAGGAGCTGAACGGGGAGTACCGGGAGATGATACGGGAAGGGGTTGAGCAGGAGATCGCCTGGGGCTCCTACGTCATAGGCGACCGGATACCGGGCCTGACCGAGGGGATGATCCGCTCCTACATCCGCTATCTGGGGAATCTGCGCTGCACCGGCCTGGGCTTCAAGCCCCTCTACGAGGGGGAGACCAGGGAGCCCGAGTCCATGAAATGGATCAGCCAGTACAGCAACGCCAATATGATCAAGACGGACTTCTTCGAAGCCAAGCCCACGGCCTACTCCAAGTCCACCGCCTTCGTGGACGATCTTTAGGGATTGTCCTCCCCTTCCAGCCACGCTACGGCGCAGTCCGCCACGTAATCCTTCTCATTCCCCGTTATGAGGACGTGGTGGCTGTCCTTAAGGAGGATCGTTCTGGCGGGGCAGTCCGCAGGGAGGCCCTTCCTGATGACCCTATCCGCTTCGGGGGGGACCGTCTCGTCCGCTTCGGATACCATGATCAGGAGGGGTGCCTCTACCCGGGATAATTCCTTCTGGGCGATCTTCTGCACCCGGCGCAGCT
>QKAI01000063.1 GCA_003246505.1 Spirochaetaceae bacterium
GTGAAGAACGGCATTAAATTCACACCCCGGGGAAAGGTGGTCGTCTCCGGGGAATCGGCCGCTGCCTCCGAAAACGGCTGCCGTCTCCGCTTTACCGTCAGGGACGAGGGCATCGGGATACCCCGGGAAAAACTGACCTCCATTTTCGAACCCTTCGGCCAGGTGGACGCCTCCCCTTCCCGCCGCCGGGAGGGGATCGGGCTGAGCCTGGCCATTAATAAACAGCTGGTGGAGCTCATGGGGGGGAGCATGGAAGTGACCAGCACCCCCGGGGAGGGGTCCACCTTCTCCGTGGAGCTGCCCTTTGATCTGCCCGGTGAAGAAAGCCCGCCCACGCGCAGGGTCTGCACCTACCCGGGTGCCCGGATACTCGTTATCGACGACAATCCCCTCAACCGGGACATCGCCGGGGATATCCTCCGCCTCAAGGAGATAGGGGTATCGACGGCGGCGGGCGGCCTGGAGGGACTGCAGATGATCGCGGAGAACCGCCCCCACCTGGTTTTCATGGACATACAGATGCCCGAAATGGACGGCTACCGTACGACCCGCCTCATCCGGGAGAGGGAGGAGCGGGGGGAGCACCTCCCCGTCATAGCCCTGACGGCCAATATTACGGAAAGGGACAGGGAGCTGGCCTATGCCGCCGGGATGGACGGCTTTCTGATGAAACCGGTGGATATCAAGCGGATAGACGGGGTGCTGGAAAGATGGCTGGAGGAGTTCTGCGTCCGGGGCGAGGAGGGCCCCCTCCCCGACGCCGGGGATTCACCGGCAATTCCCGGGATAAGCATGGAGGATACCCTGGAAAGGCTTGGCGGGGAGTATGAAATGCTTCTGTCCCTGCTTGCGGACTACCGGGAGGATTATCTGGGCTTCCCCGCCCAGGTAAAGGAGCTGTGGAAGAGGGGTGACCACCGGGAGATATACTCCCGCATCCACGCTCTGAAGGGAGTTTCGGGCAGTCTGGGCATAAGGGAGGTCTACGGTCAGACCGAGGCTATGGGCGCCTCCTACCGGGAGCGGGGGCTGTTCCGCCTGGAAGAGCTGGAAGCCCTGGAAGAGAAGATGGACCGCTTCCAGAGAGAATTCGCCCTTTTTACGAAAACGTAACCGCCCCCCGCGGGGATCTCTCAGAAGGTCAGACCGAAGTTGATTCCCCCGATGACACCGCTGGAAATCCCGTCGTTAAAGGAATTCGGCTTGTCGATGCTATTTCCGTTGCCGTCCTCGTAGGAGTAGCTTCCCGTAAGAAGGCGGCCCCCGATATAGGGTTCCAGGTAGAAGCTCAGTTTTTTGTCGCTGAAGATGTATTTGCATCCCAGTTCGGCCTCCACGCCGAAGGCATTGGCGGAGGCAACGAAATCATTGTCCGTGGTATCGTCAATGACCGCATGGGAATAGGTGCCCGTGAGCCCCACATAGAAACCGCCCAGGGCGTCGGCGAACAGCTTGGGAATGTGTTTGGAGTAGGCACCCAGAGAGACATCCCGGGCGGGCTCCTTCAGGAGGCTTCCCCAGTAGTATCGGCCGCCGGCGGCCAGATTAAAATAGGAGACCCGGTCGTAACCGTGGATACCCCAGAGGAGATCGGGAGTATACTGCACCGTGCCGACCAGGGAGACCTGGTCGAGAAGCCGTCTTTCGTAGGAGACCTTGTACCAGTTGAGAAGGATCATGAGCGCGTCCACGGAGACCGCATTGGCGGGAGCTTCCTTTCCCGCCTGCTCCGCCGCCAGGGGGGTGAACAGAAATGCTCCCAGAACGCAGAGCAACAGCACTTTTTTCATAAGTAGTACCTCTTGATATGGAATGGAATTATTCTGACCGGTTTTACCCCGCCCCGGAAGTACGGAAAGTCCCTGCCCTCAGGGAAAAAAGTCACACCCCCCTTCGGCAAAACGTGACGAAGGTCACCCTTTCCCTTCCCTGCCCGGAGAAAGGGATGGTATAATAGCCTATGAAGATTACGATTCTGAGTGATAACGAGTGCGAGAGCGGACGTTTTCTGACGGAACACGGCTTTTCCTGTTGGATAGAGACGGAAAGGTCCGGGGGCGACCGGGCGAATATCCTCTTCGACATGGGGGCGGGGGATCTTTTTCTGGCGAATGCGGCCCGTCTGGGATTGGATATGAGGACCGCCCACTATGCCGTGCTGAGCCACGGGCATTACGATCACGGCGGCGGCATAGCCCCCCTGTTCAAGGAGGCTCCCCATACGCGGATCCATCTCTCCTCCCGGGCCTTCGAGCCCCATCTGCGGGGCGAGGCGGGGGAGAAATACTATTACAGCGAGAAAAACGTGGGCCTGAACAGCACCCTCATCACGAAGGGCGGGGAGGCCCGGTTTCATATGGTGGAGGGAGAAACCCTCCTGGAGGAGGGGATCTTCCTCCTTCCCGCGGCTCCTCCGGCTTACCCCCTGCCCCCGAACGGTTCCCTGTGCATGGTGGATAAGAAAAAGAGGCTGGTCCCGGACGACTTTGAGCACGAGATCTACCTGGCGGTCAGGGAGGGGGGGCAGACGGTTCTCTTCACCGGATGCGCCCACCGGGGCATCGCCAATATCGCGGCCATGGTCAGGTCCCGTTTTCCCGATTCTGAAAAGTACGCAATCGTAGGGGGATTCCATATCAAGTCCGATGAGTCCGACGAACAGATAGGGTTTCTGGAGGAGCTGACCCGGGGGGAGCCGGAGAAATGGTCCTTTGTGTCGGGTCACTGCTCGGGACGGGAGAAGGTGGAGCGCCTCAGGGCCCGGTTAAGCTCATCGGTCACCTATGGTTTTGCCGGTTCCATTTTATACATTTGAGGATTTAATCTCCCTTCTTTACCTTTTCGTATAATAAACACCCCCGTATAGAACCCCCTTTCCGGTATACACTACCGTGGGGGTTAATAATTTTATTTCCCTTTCCAGCAATCATTTAGGATATTTTTATTATTTTCTCATTTCCCAGTTGGCACGATCCCTGCAATAGTATTGGCATACTTAACCAAAACCGGGGGCAACGCCCCACGCCTAGGAGGCATGAAATGAGAAAGATTGCAATTTATGGAAAGGGGGGCATCGGAAAGTCCACCACTACCCAGAATACCGTTGCCGGACTGGCAGAGATGGGGAAGAAAGTCATGGTCGTCGGCTGCGACCCCAAGGCGGATTCCACCAGACTCCTTCTGGGCGGCCTGGCTCAGAAAACCGTTCTGGATACCCTTCGCGACGAGGGTGAGGACGTGGAGCTGGAAGATATCATGAAGACCGGTTACGGCAATACGTCCTGTACCGAATCGGGCGGTCCCGAACCGGGCGTGGGATGCGCCGGCCGGGGTATCATCACCAGCATCAACATGCTTGAGCAGCTGGGCGCCTACGACGCGGACAAGAATCTGGACTACGCCTTTTACGACGTACTCGGAGACGTTGTATGCGGGGGGTTCGCCATGCCGATCCGCGACGGAAAGGCCCAGGAGATCTACATCGTCGTATCCGGCGAGATGATGGCCATGTACGCGGCCAACAACATCTGCAAGGGTATCGTGAAATACGCCGACGCGGGCGGCGTGAGGCTGGGCGGGCTTATCTGCAACAGCCGTAACGTGGACAACGAAAGACAGATGATCGAGGAGCTCGCCCGGCAGCTGGGAACTCAGATGATCCATTTCGTACCCCGGGAAAACCAGGTTCAGAGAGCGGAAATCAACAGAAAGACCGTTATCGACTACAGCCCCGAACACTCCCAGGCCGACGAATACCGGATGCTGGCCAAGAAGATAGACGAGAACCAGATGTTCGTCGTCCCCAAGCCCCTGGAAATCGAAGAGCTGGAAAAGCTGCTGATCGATTTCGGTATCGCCAACTAGGCCCAGAGAAAACAGAAGGATAAGGAGAAAACAATATGATAATGGTAAAATCAGTGGTAAGACCGGAAAAAGTACAGGATGTGATGGATGCCCTTCTTGAGGCCGGATTTCCGGCGGTAACCAAGGTCAGCGTTGTGGGACGGGGCCAGCAGAAGGGAATCAAAGTGGGAGAGGTCGTATACGATGAGCTTCCCAAGGAAATGCTGATTAACGTCATTAAGAAATCCGATAAGGATCTGGTTCTCAAGATTATCATGAAGGCCGCGAAAACCGGCGACGAGGGCAGCTTCGGTGACGGCAAGATCTTCATCAGCCCCGTGGAAGAGGTTTACACCGTCAGAACGGGGGTCGCCGGCCTATGAAGGAAATAATGGCAATCATCCGGATGAACCGGATGAACGAAACCAAGAGAGCCCTGGCCGCGGCGGGTTTTTCCTCCATGACGGCCACCGGACACGTTCTGGGACGGGGCAAGGGTATCGTGGACCACGGCATCCTCCAGGCCGCCGACGCGGGAAACGAACTGGCCATTTCCATGCTGGGGGAAGGTCCCCAGCTCAGGAACAAGAGAATGATTCTCATGTCCGTACCCGACGGAGATGTGAAGAAGGCCGTGGATACGCTCATTAAGATCAATCAGTCGGGCAAGGCGGGGGACGGCAAGATATTCGTTCTTCCCATGGCCGAATCTTACCGGGTTCGTACCGGCGAAAGCGGTGAAGGAATACTCCAGTAGGAAAAAATTATGGCAGATGCAGTAAAAACAGAAGAAGTTATTGGAAAGATGCTGGAGAAATATCCGGCGAAGGTGGCCCGCAAACGTCAGAAGGCCATAGTCATCAACGATAAGACCGCGTCCCAGGAGATTCAGGCCAACGTCCGGACCGTTCCGGGGATCATCACCCAGAGAGGGTGTACCTACGCCGGCTGCAAGGGCGTCGTTCTGGGGCCCACCAGGGATATCATCAACCTGACCCACGGCCCCATCGGATGCGGTTTCTACTCCTGGCTGACCAGACGGAACCAGACCACCGTCCAGGGACAGACCCCGGAGAACCAGGAAAACTTCATGACCTACTGCTTCAGTACGGACATGCAGGACTCCAACATCGTATTCGGGGGAGAGAAGAAGCTGAGGCAGTCCATCGAGGAAGCCTACGCGCTCGTCCACCCCAAGGCCATCGGCGTGTTCGCCACCTGTCCCGTGGGGCTCATCGGTGACGATATCCACCAGGTGTCCAAGGAATGTACGGAAAAGTTCGGGGACTGCAATGTCTTCGCCTTCAGCTGCGAGGGCTACAAGGGTGTCAGCCAGTCCGCGGGACACCACATCGCCAACAACCAGCTGTTCAAGCACGTTATCGGCACCAGGGAGGACGCCCCTGAAGGGAAGTACAAAATCAACCTTCTCGGGGAGTACAACATCGGCGGGGACGCCTTCGTTATCGAAGACATCCTGGCCAAGTGCGGCATCACCCTGATCGCTTCCTTTTCGGGGAATTCGGCCTACAACAAGTTCGCCCACTCCCACCACGCCGATCTGAACGCCATCATGTGCCACCGGTCTATCAACTACGTGGCGGAGATGATGGAGACCAAGTACGGCATCCCCTGGATCAAGGTGAACTTCATCGGAGCGGAATCCTCCGCCAAATCCCTGAGGAAGATCGCCCAGTACTTCGGCGATGCGGAACTGATCGACAGGGTGGAGAAGGTTATCGCCGAAGAGATGATTCCCGTGGAAGAAGCCAGAAAGGCGGCCCTTCCCAAGACGGAAGGCAAATCGGCCATGCTCTTCGTGGGAGGCTCCCGGGCCCACCACTACCAGGACCTTTTCACGGAATTGGGCATGAAATCCATCGCCGCGGGGTACGAGTTCGGCCACCGGGACGATTACGAGGGCCGGGAAATCATTCCCAGCATCAAGATCGACGCGGACAGCCGGAACATCGAGGAACTGACCGTGACCAAGGACGAGGAGAGATTCCGGTCCCGCCTCTCCGACGAACAGAAGGCAAAGCTGGAAAAGGCGGGCCTCAAGTTCAAGGATTACGAAGGACTTATGACGGACATGGAGTCGGAAACCCTGGTTATCGACGACCTGAGCCACTATGAGATGGAAGTGCTCATAAAGGAGTACAAGCCGGATATCTTCTGCGCCGGTATCAAGGAAAAATATGCCGTACAGAAGATGGGAGTCCCCCTCAAGCAGCTTCACAGCTACGACTACGGCGGACCCTATGCCGGCTTCGAAGGGGCGATCAACTTCTACAAGGATATCGCCAAGATGACCAGCAGCAAGATCTGGGGCCTCATCGGGGCTCCCTGGGAAAAGGAAAAGACCCTGAGCGCTTCCGTGGTACACGACACGAAGCCGGTCAAGAAAGAAGAAAAGGAGAGTGCCTAAAATGCTTTTAAAACATACGACAGCCGATGTGGCAGACAGAAAAGCACTTACCATAAACCCGGCCAAGACGTGCCAGCCCATCGGGGCCATGTACGCCGCCCTGGGTATCCACGGATGCATGCCCCACAGCCACGGCTCGCAGGGATGCTGCGCCTACCACCGCTCCGCCCTGACCAGGCACTACAAGGAGCCGGTCATGGCCGGTACCAGTTCCTTTACGGAAGGGGCCAGCGTTTTCGGCGGACAGGCCAACCTGCTGGCCGCCTTTAACAACATCTTCTCGATCTACGATCCGGATGTGGTAGCGGTCCACTCCACCTGTCTCTCCGAGACGATCGGAGACGACCTGGCCCAGATAACCCAGAAAGCCATCGACGAGGGAAAGATCCCCGAGGGCAAAACGGTTATCTACGCCAGCACCCCCAGCTACGTGGGCAGCCATGTCACCGGCTTTTCCAACATGTGCGCCGCCATGGCGGAGCAGATGGCCGTGGAGGGCGTGGAAGTTAAGAGCCCCACCATCAACGTGGTTCCCGGCTGGGTCGAGCCCGCCGACATGAGGGAGATCAAGCGGCTTCTCAAGGCCATGAAGGTCACCAGCATCATGTTCCCCGACACGTCGGACGTGCTCGATGCCCCCATGACGGGCAAGCATCAGTTCTATCCCCGGGGCGGGGTCACCCTCAATGAGCTGAGGGACTCCGGCAAGAGCCGCAAGACCTACTGCCTCGGCTCCTGGGCCTCCGCCGCCGCCGGCGAAGCGCTCTGGAAGAAAAGCCGGGTTCCCTTTGAGGAGATGAGCCTCCCCATCGGGATCAAGGCCACCGACCGGTTCCTGGCCGCGGTCAGCAAGGAGACCAGCTGCCCCGTTCCCCAGTCCATCACCGATGAGCGGGGACGCCTGGTGGATATGGTCGCGGACATGCAGAACTACCTGTCCGGCAAAAGGGTGGCCCTCTGGGGCGACCCGGACCAGCTGCTCTCCCTGGCGGAGTTCCTGATCGACCTGGACATGAAGCCCGTTTACATGGTTTCCGGTACTCCCGGAAAAGCCTTCATGGCTAAAATGGAAGCGATCGTAGGGGAGGCGGTTCCCGAAGCCAAGTACAAGAACGGGGAGCGGGCGGACATGTTCCTGATGCACCAGTGGATCAAGGAAGAGGGTGTGGATCTTCTGATCGGCAACACCTACGGCAAGTATATCTCCCGGGACGAGGACATCCCCTTCATCAGAGCGGGATTCCCCATTTACGACCGGGCCGGTCACAGCTACTTCCCCACCGTCGGTTACGCCGGCGGCCTGAGGCTGGTGGAAAAGATTCTGGATGCCCTTATGGACAGACAGGACCGGGACAGCACGGAGGAGAAGTTCGAGCTGGTCATGTAAATCATTGGGACTTTCCGCGCCGGCCGTCGGCCGGTGCGGTTTTGTTGTTATTCTCTGTTGTCAGGGCGGTCTTCGGACCGCCCGTTTTCATTTCTCCCCCGCCGCACGGAGGAGGGGCAGATCCCGTTCCAGAACCCCGGGGAACAGGTCCGGACGGTACCGGACGAGCCAGTTGAGCCGCCAGAGCATCCGCCCCGCCTGCAGGATCTCCACGGAGCCCTCCGGCCAGGGGAGCACCCTTTCATAACCCCTGCGGTAGGCCTCCCGCAGGACCGGATAGGCCTCCCCCACCTCCTCCCGAAGATCCAGGAGGGCCATGGCGATGTCATGGAGCCGGAATCCCAGGATGGTGTCCTCGAAATCGATGGGGTAGAGTTCCCCCCGGTGGATCCGGATGTTGCCGTGCCAGAGGTCGCCATGAATAACCCGCAGGTCCTTCCTGTCCAGCCGGCCGTACTCCTCCTCCACCAGATCCCTGGCCGCGAAGAGGATCTCGCAGGTCCCCCGGGGAAGGGTTACCAGGACCTCCCGGGAAAAGAGGACCTCCTCCTCCCCCCGGGAGAGATAGTGCTCAAAGGGGGGGCCGGTGAATTCCGCCGGCCTTTCCCACTCCCCCCCGTGCCTGTGGAGCCCCGCCGTCAGACGCCCCATCTTGAACAGGTTTTCCCCGGTCAGGGCATGGCCCAGCAGACGTCCGGGCTGTTCCGAGAAGAGGGAGATGTTCCAGGGGCGGGGTATTCCCCGGCAGTCCAGGGAGAGAACCCTCTCCCCGTCCGGAGCGGGGATGAGCCGGGGCGTCCTGAGGGAGGGCTCCCCCTCCAGGGCTTCCAGCCAGAGGGCTTCGTTGACCAGGTCCTGCCGCGTCCGCCATCCGGGGGAAGCCAGCCGCATAAGGTAATTCTCCCCCCCGGCGGACCGGATCCGGTAGATCCCGTTCGTCTGAAAGCAGTGGAAGGACAGGGCGCCGTCCCCCAGGCCGTAGGCATCCATGGCCCTGCGGGCAAGGCGGTTAAGCCGTTTCAGCTTGCCCCGGCTCGTCAGTTTGTCGTAATCCTGCATACCCTATTGTAGGGCCGGTCCGGCCCCGGGGAAAGGGAAAGTTCCCTTCCTACCGATTTATCCCGCCGGAGCGGGAAGAGGGATCACTCCCCCTGGCAGCGGGGGCAGAAATAGACGCTGCCCCCCATATAGGCGAGTTTCGCCACGGTCTCGCCGCACCGGGGGCAGGGCTTTCCGGCGCTTCTTTTATCCATGAGGACAGGGTACCCCCCGGGATTTCCCAGAAGATCCCTCTCCGTGTCCCGCCCTCCCCTTTCGGCCATGGTCCCCAGGGTCTCCTTGACGGAACGGAACAGGGCCTCCCGGGTATCCTCTCCCAGGGTGGAGAGCTTTCTCCGGGGATTAACCCCCGCTTCAAAGAGGATGTCCTGCAGGACCCCGTTCCCCAGACCGGGGATTCTCTGTTCCGTGGCCAGGGCCGCCTTGGCGCTTTTTTTCAGGATTTCATCGGCATAGACGGTTCTTTCGAAGTAATCCCTGTCAAAGGCGTCGCTCAGTGGGGAGGGACGGCTGTAGGATCCGGCCATGTAGTGATCTTCGGGGAAAGCCCCCTTCCCATAGCACCACATGCCCCCGTACATCTGCACGGTCATGTAAAGCTTCGAATCGTCCTCAAAACGGATGAGGAGGAGATATTTGGGGGGAAGGGGTTTCTCCGGCGTCAGGAAGGTCAGATTGGCCCCGTCCCCGCCCAGAAGGAGATACTCCCCCAGATCGACCTCGATCAATCCCCCACGGGGTTCCGCCCCCAGGATAGTCCGTCCCCGCAGCAGGGCGTCGTACTCTTCCGGCGGAGCGGAGAACCAGGCGAACTTATGGGTACTGTTCCCCGGCTCCACCTTAGCCACGACCCTGCCCGCCAGATGCTCTCCCATCTGTGACGCGATTGTTACCGCCTCCGGTATCTCCAGCATATTCAGCCTCTTTCCTTACTCCTATTCTAGCACAGGTTTTCATCTCACGGCAGAACGGATGTTCATAATTCATCCATTCCCGTTAGACAGGAAAAATGCTTTTTTACAAAATATTCACAGTCCCCGGCAATAAAGTTCTGGACAAAAGGGATAAAAAAATATTTAATGATTTGCGATCAGTCAAATAGGAATTAATAATAATGAAAAAAATAGGCATTGGAACCAAGTTGATCGCCCTCATCGCTTCCACTTTCATACTCTTCGCCCTCTCCATGATCATCATCATCACCGGGTCCCTCAAAAAAATGAATACCCTGGTCCTGGACAAAGCCGCCCAGGTCGCGGAAGAGGGATTCGAACGGGAGCTCAGAACGGCCACCGATCTGGCCGTTTCCCTTATCACCGCCATTGACGGCAGAACCGATCTGGACAGCGCCCAGAAGGATACCCTGGTCCGGGATCTGACCGAAGCCCTCCGGTTCGGGGACGAGGGGTACTTCTACGGCTACGAGGGGGGCAACGGGATCAATGTCATCCACGGGCTTACCCCCTCCAACCATGGTAAGAATCTCTGGGGCCTCACCTCCCCCGACGGCAGCCAGTACATC